>CAZLBS010000313.1:0-5078 GCA_964557505.1 uncultured Nitrospiraceae bacterium
TCAACCACGGCGGCGTGCAACTGGTTGGTGTCGCGCATCGGGGCGGTGCAGCCTTCGAGATAGTTCACCGAGGCGCCCTCCTCGGCGATGACTAGCGTGCGCTCGAATTGGCCCGTGTCCGCGGCATTGATGCGGAAGTAGGTCGACAGATCCATCGGGCATTTCACGCCCTTGGGGATGTAGCAGAACGAACCATCGGAGAAGACCGCCGAGTTGAGCGCGGCGAAGTAATTGTCGTTGTACGGCACGACCGACCCGAGCCACTTCTGAACGAGTTCTGGATAGTCGCGAACGGCTTCGCTGACGCTGCAGAAGACGATGCCCTTCTTGGCCAGAATATCTTGGTGCGTAGTTGCCACCGAGACGCTGTCGAACACGGCGTCCACGGCCACGCCGGTCAGGCGCTTCTGCTCATCCAGCGGGATGCCCAGCTTCTCGAAGGTCTCGAGCAACTCAGGGTCGACTTCATCCAGCGAATCCGGCTTCTTCTTCGGCGCGCTGAAGTAACTGTAGGCTTGGTAATCGATTGGCGGATAGTCGGGCTTTTGCCAGGTCGGCTCCGTCATTGTGAGCCAATGACGGAAGGCCTTCAAGCGCCATTCCGTCAGCCACTCGGGCTCCTCTTTCTTTTTCGAAATGGCGATGACGACGTCTTCATTCAAGCCAGGAGGGAACGTCTCCTGCTCGATCATCGTCTCCCAGCCATACTTGTAGTTGGAACTGCGCGCGGCCAACGCCGCAACCTCGCGGTTGCTCTGCTCCACGCGGGTCCCAGCGTACTTCGCATCCTTGAGTTCGGAATCAACAGCCATATGAAGCAACCTTTCCGGGCGTACCCACGAATTAATCTAACGCCCTGAGACATCACGGCTTAGCAAAAGCGCCAACCTCCGTGCCCCGCCAGCGCAACCGAAAGCCTTTTCCCCGAACGCCTCCTCGCTGCGCAACAGGAACGGGCACTATCACCTGTTTATTCCGCTGAACAGCCCGCGAAGCCGATGCATTTCAACGGGTTGTGCAAGCAGTGCTTTTGCTGCCTGACGCAATCGGCAACGCAACTACAATTTTGACACGCCCACTGTGACGAAAGGGGCTTTTGCTGCCTGACGCAATCGGCAACGCAACTACCGCACGTCTTTTCCGCTGATGCCGCCGATGGTCAGGTTGGGATTGGGGAGCCCGTCATGGGCGGGGAGGAGATCGCGTGCGTCAAGGTACTCGACGTGTCCATCGGCAAAGATGTACAGCCGCTTGCCTTGGGGCAGGCTGCCATCTTCGCGGCGGAACCAGCCTTTGTCGGTCCCATGGGCCTCGTGATTCGAGAACCACTCGCCTATCAGAATCTTCTTGCTGGGATGCCGCAAGGCGCTGCTGCGTTGCGGACGCGCAGGCAGGATGCGTTCCGGATCGCCGCCGTTCCAGCAGTACTCTGTCCGGGCCTCGGCATCCGGTTCGCGTTCGATCACTGAATCGATAACATCCGGCGAATGGTAAAACGCCATGCTGTAGGCGTAGCTCGTGCTGTCGTAGATCTGCTCGGAACGCGGATCGCCCGGACTGAGGTAAACCCCCGGCTCCTCCCCGCCGCCAGGGATGTAGGGCTGCAAGAGTTCGCGAAAGCCGCGGCCCATCCAAAGCCACAAATAGGGCTTATCCGGATTGACCGGGTCTTGAATGGCCGGATATTGATCGTCGTGCTCGAGCCGGTAGAGATCGATCGCGAGCCAGAGTTGGCGGAGATTGTTGGTCGATACCGTACGCTTGGCTTGTTGCCGGGTGCGGCTCAGGGCAGGCAAGAGCAGCGCGGCCAAAATGCCAATGATTGCGATGGCAACTAGCAATTCGACAAGCGTGAAGCCGCGCCGCTTCCGGGACAAAGAGGTATGCAATGCGTCGTCCTTAGAGGTTAGGCAAAGCGAAACACTTCGTACGGCGTCTCGCTTGGAGGGCCGGCGGTGATGTGCAAGACCGGCGGCGTGCTCAACTCCATCAACAGTGACGACGCCGTGAAGGTCGCACCGGGGTCATCCGGCTGATGCGGCCGGCACACGGGCAATTCCGCATTCGCCCGCGACGACAACAGCGCCTTGATGTGCTCGGCCGTCGCCTCGCCGGGCAGTTCCGCCAGCCACGCCTCCACCGCCGCGTGCCGCGCCATGGAACTGTCTGACGCGAACGGCGGGGCTTCGTCGCCGAGCACCTTTACAAGGGCATCGTACATGTTCCGGTCGTCATTCACGAAGGGGTGATTCGTGTGGTAGACGAGGTTGTCATGCCCCGCCGGCACAAACTCGACCACCTTGTTCGCCGAGCATTCCCACGATGTCACCTTCTCAGGCCCGCCGATCACATAGTTGTGGCCCACTGCATGCGGAATGCGCTGGATGAAATCGGTCGCATCGCCGTAACTCGGCTGTCCCAACAAGCCGCCGACCACGAAATTCACGGGCAGGCCGTCAGGCCGGATGTCGAGTTGGCGCAAGGAATTGTTCACAACGCCCACAGGGGCGCCGCTCAGGCCGACCACGCGCACCAGGCCGCTTACGCTGAAGGCCTTCTCCATATGCCCCGTTTCGCTGTGCGTGATGTCGAGCAGCAACTCGAAACCCTCGGTACCGCTCGGGATGTCCATGTTCTGGCCTATGATCGGCGGCTTGCCCGGGCGGTTGAAGATGCCAACGGCCGTGCATGAATCGCTCGGAGGCGCCTCGCGAAGGGCCTGGAAGATCGAAAAGCCCTCGAGTTCGTCGGGCACGTTCAACGCAAGCAGCGTGCGTAGGGGAACCTGAGCGCCAAGCGCAATGCCGTTCAGTTCCTCCCACAGCCACGGCGTGTGCGTCATGATGGCCTCATCAAATTGCGTCGACCCGAGGAAGGCCGCCACCAAGTCATCGGCTGGCATGCCCGCTGTCTGCTCGGTCAGCGCCTTCCATGCCTGCACCAGCGTCTGAATCGATTCGCGCGCCTGCTCGCCATATTGCTCGCCGCGTTCGCGCGCCGTGCCCTCGACCTTCACGACCCGCAGGCCGCCATCGGCCGCATGCGCCGCGCCGCGTTCCCAGGGCAACAAGCCCGACGATGCCGCAAGCGTTGCCGCGCTGCCAATCAGCCCATGCCGCAAGAATGCCCGCCGTGCGATGTAGTCCGCCATGGTTTCCATTTCCTTGAGCCGCCGTCATGCAAGGGTTCACGCGCTCAAGCCTATCAAAAAAACGGGTTGCCCGGCATCGCCCATGGACGCCCCCATGTTCCATCATCCCTGCTCCCCTTTCCGTCATGCCCGGGCAGGCGGGCAGCCGCGCTTCCTCTTCTCAATTCCGGTTCTGCTACCTTATGTACACAAGCCGCCAGAGCGCCATCGATGCGAGCGCCCGCTCCCGGCATGCTCGCCCGCAGCCTGCGCGGGACGCTTCGTCTTGCCGCACGTTTCGTGGCGATTGGCCCTTGGAAACGGTGCAGGGAGGCTACGATTATTGCGTTGGTTTTTGGGCATATGCGCTGTTCTGCTGCTGATCGTTGCTATCGGCACGTATGTCCTTGCTCGGCGGCATGCGGCGTGGCAGGAGGCGCGGCTGGCCGAACTTGAAGCGGAGGTGCGCGCACTGGGCTTTCCTCTCACGCGCGAGGAACTTGCCGCGTGGAACAGCCTGCCCGATGGGGCCGAGAATGCGGCATACCACTTTCGGCAGCTCAAGCCGCTGCTCGACAAACTTGAACCGTCGATGATGGACGATGAACGCCAGAAGCTGCGGGAGGAGTTGGACGAACGCGCGCCGGGCGAAGCGGCAACGGACGACATGCGCGAGCGGATGCGGGCGGTGCTCGACGCGCAGCGGCCCTTTCTCGACGCCATCGTGGAAGCAGCCCCATATGCGGAATCGGTCATTTACGAACCGGAAGGAGCCGTACTCATGGGGAGCCTGCTAGCAGTCGATATAAATTCGACGCTCCGCAAAGCCGTCCGCAGCACCACGAGCGCCAGCCGTTTCGCGGCGCACCTGGGCGACCATGACGCGGCGGTGCAATATCACCTCGCTGGTTTGGCCGCTGCAGAATCGCTGGCGCGAGAACCAAACATGTTGAGTCACCTGGTGCGCTTGGGGTTCCATAGGATTTTGGCCGAACAGCTTCGCCATTCCCTCGCCAAGACGCCGTTTTCTGAGCCTCACCTGAGGCAATTGGCTTTGTCCTACGAGGGTATCTCGCTTGTGGACAGCTATTTCTTATCACTCGCCGGGGAAAGCGTTGTAGGGGCTGAGATGATCCACGCAGAATACGGGGACGCACCCCTGCCCCCTTCTCAGGGCAGCAGCGTCTTGCGCTTGCTCCCTAAGCCATTGAGAGACGGTCTCGCGCGTAATGAACGAATTGCCCTAATCGAACATATGCTTCAATTCTACGTGCTCGATGGCAAACCCATGCACGCAATCATCCCCGCTGTCGAAAACATCGAGTCTAATTTTGGCATGTTGCAAATTTTTGCGCGCCTTGCCGCACCCTATTCGAGAGGGGTATACAGCGTATTTGCTCAATACGAAGCCTCGTTGCGGATGGTGCGGACGGCCCTTGCCATCGAACGTTATGAACGCGCTCATGGGGCCTTGCCAGAAGCCCTGGACGCACTGACGCCCGGATACCTTGACGCCATTCCGATCGATCCCTTTGACGGACAACCCATCCGCTACCAGGTGCGCGATAATGGGTATCTGCTGTACAGCATCGGACCCGATGGCGGCGACGATGGCGGCGAGCCCTTCGACTATAAGGAGCGGGAAGGCGCCTACACCTTTGCGGTCGAGCGGGCGCCGTCGCCATGAAGCACGGCTGGGGGCTATCCAGCAAGCGGCTGCTGCAGGTGGCTGGAGCCGCGGCGCTCTTGCTTGTTTCCATGGCCTTGTTCGGAAGCGGCATGACGGGCTTCCTTGTGGCGCGCGAGCATGCAGCCGTGGTTGCGCTTGAAGAGCAGATTCGCCGCAGGGGGTATCCTGTAACGCTGCGAGAGTTGGACAGTTTTTATCCGGCGGTTCCCGATGATGAAAACGCGGCGCATCTATACGGCGCTTTCCGCGCACTCGCCT
>CAZLBS010000314.1:0-5072 GCA_964557505.1 uncultured Nitrospiraceae bacterium
ACCCCGTCTCCCGCCGCGATCGCAAGAAAGTAGCGAGCGAGTTCCTCGATATCGCCTGCACGATCGCGCAGCGGCGGCAGGGTAATCTCGAAACCACTTAAGCGATGGTAGAGGTCGGGCCGGAGTACACTCGACGCGCTCGAGTCGTGGACAGGCTTGTTGGTGGCGGCGACGATCCGGCAGTCGATTTGGATGTCTTTCTGCCCGCCCACGCGTCGGAGCACCCCCGTCTCGATAATCCGGAGGATGCGCGCCTGGCTTTGCGGGGCCAAATCGCCCACTTCGTCGAGGAAGAGCGTGCCGCCGCTGGCCTCCTCGAACCTCCCCATGCGCTGCTCTGAGGCCCCGGTGAAGGCCCCCTTTTCGTGTCCGAACATCTCGCTCTCGAACAAGTCCTCGGGAATTGCCGCGCAATTGACGACCACGTAGGGGCCACGCTTGCGCAGACTTTCCTCATGAATCATGCGCGCGGCCAACTCTTTGCCGGTTCCTGTTTCTCCAAGGATAAGCACCGGCATCTCGCCTCGCGCGAAATCATGGATAAGGCCACGAACCCGCTGCATGACGCTACTCTGGCCCAGCAACTGGGCAACTTCGCCTACACATGCCTGCAGGGCCTTGTTGTCCCGGCGCAACTGCTCGATATGACGCACGGCGCGCACGTGGGGCGCGGCCAACGCGGCGACGCCTAGCGCATACTGAAGGTCGTCCTCGGCGTATAAGCGCTGGCCCGCGACACCCTTTACCGCGAAACCGCCCAAGACTTCTCCTGCATGAACGAATGGGGCAGCAAGATACGTGCGTGGAGGTGCGCCCGTCCTTCTGTTACCGCGAGATGCCTTGATCTGGCCGAGTTGCCCATCGAGCGCGCTGGCGAGCAGCTTCACTGGCGGGCCTTCCTCCGTTTCGCTCTCGAGCGCCGGAAACACAAGCGGCCGGCCACTTCCATACCGCCACGCGATCCAAAGAGCGGCGGGCTCGAGACTCTCGCGCAGGTGCCGTTCGAGCAGCAGGGCAAGGTCTTGACTCGACTCGGCGGAAGCCATCTGGCGTCCAAGGTTGAAGAGGTCGTGCAATTCGTGAATCGTCTTGTGAGGCGACAGCGAGAATAGTTGCTCTTCACTGGCATGCGTGTATGCGGCGAGTTCGACAGAGACCGTCACGGGCGTCGAATGGGCATCCGAGGGCTTATGGCCAAGCAGAGCATCGGCCTCGTCGACTATTTCAAAGACGGTCGAACCGACGGCGAGCGTATCGCCCACTTGGACCGTTCCAGCTTGTGCCGGGCTACCATTGACCAGCGTTGCATTGCTCGAGCCAAGGTCTTCGAAACGTACGCAGCCGTCCTCCTGCCACACGCGCATATGGCGCCTGGAGAGCGCTTCGTCCTTCAGGCGAATGTCGCAACCATCGCCGCGTCCAATGACAAGCGCACGATTAAGTTTCCAGCGCGCCCCTCGCTTCGGGGTGTTCTGCAAGACGATAAACATGGCGTTTACCCCAATACTCTGCCTCTCCGAGCAAGAATAGCACGTAGGCTATCCGCCACGGCCAAACACGGGAAGCGGCTCCGTTCGGCTACCATTCGTTCGCCAGATTGCCGTGGTGCCGGTTGGGCTTTGTACGGAGAAAAAGAACCAGGCGGCTTCGCCGGGCTTGAGGCTGCCCGGGTCAATGCTTAGAGCCAAGTCTCTAAGTGATGCTGCCTCGACCGTGCGCGCATCCAATGGGAAATGAATGAATATCGACCGCTTGGCGTCCTCGCGCGGCAGGCAGGTGAAGGCAAGCAACCCAAACTCAGCGACAGTTAGATTTGCCGGGCTGCCGTCCGCAGGCCCCGGCCGCGCATCAAAAATCATCGTCGTAGTTTCTGGCGACCCTTGCGTGCGCCACAGCTCTCGACCATGAAGATTGTTCGTTGCTACAAAGTAGAGATACTCGCCGGCCACTACGAAATCGGAAGGATTGCTGCTTTCAGGACCTGGCAGAATGTCTTTGAGAAGCTTGGCATTTCCCGAGGGCAAGTGGCTTATCCAAATCTCCGTACCATGCTGAGGCGTTGTATTGGTATAGAAGACACGTTCGTCCATGAGTGACCAGGTGGCCGGCGGCACGTGCGCGGGCGGAGTCTTTGGAAGCTCCGTGTAAAGCGGGACTGTACCTGCTGCCGTGCCGTCGGTCTTCCATGGGAGCCGACCAAAGTCTGGGTGATAGGCTGTAAATACAGCGCTATTCCCATAGGGTGTAGTTCCGTGCGGCTCACCGCCGCTTGGGCCAAGAACAAACTCTTTTACCATCGCGGTCCCATCCGCGGTCCCATCGGTATACCAAAGTTCTTCACCCGTATCGGGGGCATGCGGAGAGAACAACAGACCATCATTGAGAGGACAGAATGCGTACGGATCGGATGAATCAACGCCCTTAGCCAGGTCTAGCACGAGGCGGGCTCCTTCTCGCGGCGCATCAACTACCCACAACTCCCGCCCATGGGCCTCCGTCGCAGCGCTTAGGTAAAGACGGTCCCCTGACTCAACAAATCGATTGGGATCAGAACCGAGGGGTCCATCATTGATGTCGTGGATGAGGAAGGTCCCATCGGTAGTGCCGTTGCTAAACCACAACTCTTTCCCGTGGTCAGCAGTTAAAGCGGCGAATACCACTCCATCCCTAAATCGGGTCAGACGCGGCTCGGCTAAACCGCCCGCCAGGCCGGAGCCGAACTCCGTGAGGATTTCCGGGGAGCTGTCATTGGGGCCAAGTCGCCAGAGCCTGTCCCGGAGTGATTGCGTTGAGGAGAATATGAGCGTATCGCCCACGGCACAGAGTTCACCGATGCTGCCGTCGCCAATTCCATCAGCCTGCCATACCACGCGAAAAGCTTGGTCTGGGGCGTACCGCACGAAGAGCGACCGGCTATCCCGGCTGGCCAAGAAGAGCGTTCCGTCCGGCATCGCGGCGAACCCGGTCAAGAGGGCGGCTCTGGTATCCGACCATTCGAAGCGCGTCTCCTCACGCGTCCCATCGGTCGACCAAAGGCCGAAGTTGCCCGATGAATCCATCCGGTTGTAATAGGCGCGGTCACCGGAGTGGCCTAGGATTTCCAAACGGCCACTCAAGGAAACATCGACATGATCCAGCAACTGCGTACCCTCTGGGGTACCGTTCGTATAAAAGAGCTCCACATTCCCCGCTGCCTCACGCAACGTCACGAGCGCGCCACTATTTAGGGGAAACGAAGCAAATTGGCAGGAGAAGCCGTCTACCGCCTCGCGAATGGGTATTGGCAAGCGCACCGGCTCATCAGCACCATCCAATACGCCCCAAATCGCAGGTCCCTCGGGAACAGTCGCATGCACAACAACAGCGCCTTCTAAAGGATGAATTGCCCGCACAAAGGACTGCTCTACAGTTGTTCGTGATGGCCGCGCTGCAACTGAACGTGTGGGTCTGAAGTAACCAACAGCAAGCATTATCGCCCCGACGGCGAGCGCGAGGGAAATCATTCCAAGAGTAAGACGCCCGATAACCCAAGGATGTCGTGGCGTCTCGGGCATTTCGGCTTGAAGGGAGAGCGGCTGCCGTTGGATAGCCTTGACTGGGACAATGGCGTCATCCTCCATTTCAGGAAGAGAAACCAATAGCCCTAATGCTTCGTGTGCACTCGCCGGGCGCGCACTCGGATCATGGGCGCACATGGAGGCAACTGCCTTCTGAAGGGCAGGAGAGTATTGACTCAGCGTTGCCTCAACTTCGAGGTCAGTCTGGTCAATGTGTAAGCGCATGATCTCCAGAGGAGACTTGCCGTCAACGGGGGTCTTTCCACCGAGCAGTTCCAGCAAGATAATTCCCGCTGAATAGACGTCTGACTGCGCGCCCAGTTCTTCACCTTGCCACGCTTCCGGCGCCGCGTACTTGGGCGTGCCGATGAATTGGGACGACTTGGTCATGGACTCGCCGAGAAAGGCGAGTGATTTTGCAAGGCCGAAGTCTGACAGACAAACGCGTCCATCTGTGGAAAGTAGTACGTTGCTTGGCTTCAAGTCGCGGTGAATAATGCGGGCTTCATGACACGTGCCAAGCGATTCAAGAACATGCGCCATAACGCGTAAGGCCTCTCGTGGTGCGAGGCAGTGCGCCAAGCGATAGTCCTCCAAGTTTCCGGCATCCAAGTACTCCATGTCGATTGCGTACACACCTTCGTGCACGTCGAAAGAGTGCACCCGGACGATACCCGGGTGCGAGAGCGCCGATATCCATTGCGCTTCGGCTTGAAATCTCGCAACAAATTGCTGGTCCATTGCGAGGGATGGATGAAGCATCTTGAGGGCGACAACCCGGCCCAAGAGGGTGTCTTCCGCGAGGTATACAGTGCCAGCTCCGCCGCGGCCCAGTTCGTGCAGGACGCGGTACTTTCCTAGGCGCATGACAGAGTCTGTTCCATTCCTTTCCATGGCGAGAGGGTAGCCAAAAACTCAAGCAATTGGTAGTGTCGGAGAGCCAGAGTTCAACGCCTGTCCTTCCTGAAAACTCATCCGTCCCGATTCTCTCATGGTTTGAGAACCATCTTCCGTAGAGAAGGAGCCGATTGGGGAGTCTCAGGGGCTGGATCTACCGCTCACTTCGGTGAACACGCGCCCGTATGCCTGCATTGACGCAGTTGCCCTGTTCTCTATTGGCGGATCCCCGCGAAATGGATTTGAGCTGTCCAGGCATGACCTATGCAGCTTGGCGTTCGTATCGGTGATGGAGCCCGCCGACCTGAGGCACGGCAACAACGGAACCTTGCTCGGGCATCTGCGCAGGACGCGAGTTCGGGCTGTCCATATCCAGTGACAGATGCGTTCGGGAGCCGTTGTAGTACTCAACGTATCCGGCAATTACCCTTCTCAGGTGTCCTTCGCTGAAGACGATGACGTGGTCCAGACATTCGCGCCGGATGCTCCCGTTCAGTCGCTCCGAGTAGGGGTTCTGCCACGGGCTGTGAGGCGCGGTGAGCACCTCTTCTGTACCCATGTTTTTGACGCGTTGTCGAAACCAGTCGCCATAGATCTTGTCGCGGTCGCGGAGCAGGT
>CAZLBS010000315.1:0-5057 GCA_964557505.1 uncultured Nitrospiraceae bacterium
TGCGCTGACGTTTGTCGAGGCGCTATTCGATAATGTAGACGGCGTGGACGGGCTCAGGGGCGCCAGCAAAGTCACGGTCTCTCCAGACGGGGCCCATGTCTACGTGGCGGCTGAGTTCGACCAAGCGGTCTCGGTGTTTTCACGCGACGTGGTGACGGGTGCGCTGACGTTTGTCGAGGCGCTGTTCGACGACGACGTGGGTGGTAGTGTCCCCAGGCTTCTTGACGCCCGCTCGGTGACGGTGTCTCCGGACGGGGCCCATGTCTATGTGGCGGCCTTTGTAGATGATGCGGTCTCGGTGTTTTCTCGGGACGCGGTGTCAGGTGCGCTGACGTTTGTCGAGGTGCAGCGCTTTGGCGTGGGCGGCGTGGACGGACTCGATGACGCCAACTCGGTCACGGTCTCCCCGGACGGTGCCCATGTCTACGCGGCGGCGTCGGGTTTCGTTAGTGCGGTCTCGGTTTTTGCCGTTGATGCAGACCAGGACGGCCTTACCGCCGCTGAGGAAGCAATGGCAGGCACGTCCGCTCAGGACAGCGATACCGACAACGACGGGATGCCGGATGGCTACGAGGTGGCCAATGGTCTCAATCCCCTCGTCGATGATGCCGCGCTTGACGCCGACTCCGACGGCCTGACGAATCTTCGTGAATCACAGATTGGGACGAGTTCGCAAAGTGGGGATACGGATGGGGATGGCCTGCCGGATGCTTATGAAGACCAAACCCCGAACTTGGACCCACTCAATCCAAATGATGCCTTGCAGGATTTTGACAGCGACTCGCTGAGCAATTTGGACGAATTCGAGATTGGCACCGACCCGAACGATGTCGACACGGATGACGATGACTTGCGCGACAACTTTGAGGTTTCGTTCGGGCTGAATCCCCTGGACGATGCGGACAATGCGTCGGTGGATTCCGACAATGACGGGCTGACGAACGGGGAAAAACAGGCGCTTGCCGCGGCGTATATCGTTGACCCGCTGGATGATGATTTGCCGCCGAGCACGTGGCTGGTCAGCGCGGCGTCGGGCAGCAACTTGGTGCGTGCGTTTCAGGGAGGCGGCCAGCCCGGGGAGCCGTGGCTTACGATAGGCTTTGCACTGGAAGAGTTGCGTGCGTTGGCGCGGGAGAACTTCCCCCTGCGCCTGTTGCTGGATGACACGCCCACCTTTCTGGATGGCGGGCTCAATGTGGCCCTCTATGAAGAAGACCAACTCGAATTGGTCTCGTGGATCAGCATTGAAGAAGAAGACCCCGGCGATGGACGGCAGGCGCATATCCGTCCGCTTTCGACCGGCACAACCCCGGTCATTCGAGCGGCGGACAACACCGCATTGCGCAGCATCGTGGTGCGGCCGGCCTTGGAGCCTGATCAGGCGCGCGCGCTCCTGGTCATCAACAACGTGATCATTACGGTAGAAAACGTCGCCTTTGACGGCCTCTTGCGCCAGAATTCCACGGGAGTCGATATCAGCGGCCCCAACTCTTCTGATTCGCTCATTCGTAACTGCGATTTCATCAACTTAGGCACCGGGCTGGTGTCGACCGATTCGGCGGTCGCCGTGTCGGACAACACCTTCCGCAACATCTCCGCGAATAGTTCGTCGTCGCGGGCGATTGCAGTCGGCTTTACGGTGCTGCCGTTCAAGCAAGGCGGGCAGGCGCCGGTGCTTGGCCGGAGCGATCGCATTCTCGAGACTGGGTTCAACCAGTTCCGCGCCCTGGCCCCGGGAGCGAGCGCGATCGAATTCATTAACGTGCCGCTCGAGATCACCTCCGCGGAGTACAACGACTGGGGGGTCTATACGCCGGAAGACATTGCAGGCCGATTCACGGCCCCCGTAAAGCAGGGGGGCGACGCCGTCGACTTCTCGCCCTTTGTGACAGAGGATAAGGCGTTTATACCAGGGGCGCTGACCGGCGGCATCTTCGATGCGCAGACCTTCCAGCCGATTGGATTGTCGCTGATGCCCGAGGCTGTCTTGAGTACCGTCGGGCGGTGGCAGCGGCTGAAGATGGCCTCTTCGTATTCCCCGCGCTCACAGCAGGCCCGTACCAACTCTCCGCCGAGGCGATGACGTATGTGCCCGCCACGAGCCGACGAATCACGATTGTCGATCGTGAAGTCGCCCAGGCCCCGCGCATTCTCTTGCGGCAGCCCGGGACCGACACCCGCGCCGACCTGAACAGCGACGGTCAATTCAACGCCGTCGATATCCAACTCGTGATCAATGGCGCCCTAGGCCTCGATGTCACCACCCCCACAGACGTCAACGGCGACGGCAATACCGACGCGGTGGACGTGCAGTTGGTCATCAATGCGGCGTTGGGCTTGGCGTAGTCTCGGGACAAAAGCAGCGCCCATGCATTTTCCCGTGCACCGCGATCACGCTTTGCTTGGCCATGCGTGGGGGCTGCCGTGTAGACCGAACACTCAACGCCATGGCCGCGGTCTTCCAGCACGGCCAAACACTGTTTGGCCCTGGCCCATGAGCGGCAACGGCGGCGTGTCCTGGCCTGGCAACTATGCCGGCATGTGCCGTTTGCCTGTGGGGGCAAAAAGCTAGCCCCGGCCCGGTTGCGCGGTCCGGGACGGGGCCAACATCTATCAGTACTCCCCGCGCGCGCTATCGAGTGGCGGGGGAGATTGCGGTCAGTTGACGCGGACGCTTACGCGCCGGCTCTTGGCCGCTTCGGTTTTTGGCAGTGTTACATGCAACACGCCATGCTTGTAGTTTGCTTCCACGCGGTTGGCGTCAATTTCCGCAGGCAGCGGAATGGCCCGGTAGAACGAGCCGTAGCTCATCTCGCTGTAGTAGCGCCCTTCGCGCTTTTCTTCACGGCTGCCCTTCTTCTCGCCTTTCAGCAAAAGGCGGTTGCCGCTCAACTCGACGCTGAAGTCCTTCTCGCTCAGTCCGGGCAGCTCGGCAGCCACCATGATGGCGTCATCTGTCTCGCTGACATCGACTGCCGGTCCGCCGAAGGACCATAGCGCCTCGGGCCAGAAGAACCCGCTTTCGTCGACGGGCTCCGGCATGGATGCGCTATTGGCGGCGCGGCTTGGCAGCCATTTGTCGAAGGCACGCATGACACGGTCGCGCAGGCTGCCAATGGGCTCTTGCCATTTCACCGGTACACTCGTACTCATTGTTACGCACCTCCTTTGAATTGCCGTGCATTTTCGAGGCCGCCGGGGTGGCCGGGGTTTGGTTCGGCTTCAGCCAACCCCGGCGGCCGTACGTTTCGTCAATCGCGTTGCCAATTAAAGGGCGTTGTCTTAAGAAACTTTCACCTCAATCTGGCGCGGCTTCTGCGCTTCAGGCTTCGGCAAGTGCACTGTCAGCACGCCGTGGCGCAGCTCCGCCGAGATCTTGTCCACATCCACCTTGTCGGTGAGTTGGAACTGACGGAAGTAGTTGGCCAGTTCATACTCCCGGCGGACTGCGTCGCCGGGCATATCGGCGCTTACCGTGCCGCGGATGGTCAGAATGTCATTCTCGACGCGCACGTCGATCCCTTCCTTCGCGACGCCAGGGATGTCGGCAATGACGATAAGCCCTTCCTGGGTCTCGAAAATATCCACCGGTGGCGTAATCGCACGCGCCTGCTCGCGCGTCTCTTCACGCGGCGCCTGCTGTTCTTGCGTCTGAGGCGCTTCGCTTTGCGGCGCTGCTACTGTCGTTTCAGCCATGGGTTCCACCTCCTTTGATCCGTTTGCCTGTGCTCGTACGTTTGTGTGTTTCGTCGTCACTTAGTTGAGGCGCACGTCGATGCGCTTGGGCTTCGCTTCTTCCGGCTTCGGCAGCGTGATGTGCAGCAAGCCATTGCGGTATTCCGCCGTAATCTTGTCGCTGTCCAGGTTTGCCGGCAGCGGCAAGGTGCGCACGAATCGGCCGGCGCCGCGTTCGCCACGATGGAACGCCTCCGGCTTGATGTTGCCGCTCAGCGGACTCTTCTCGCCGGCGATGCGCAGCTGATTGTCGTGTACCGAGATTTCAAGCGTTTCCGGATTCAAGCCCGGCGCCAGCGCGATCACGTAAATGTGATCGGCATCCTCATGCACGTTCACCCGCGGATAGGCGCGCGCAGCCGTGCCGGGCAGAAACGCCGAGCGAAAACCAGGCCGCCGGCCGAAGCCTTCGAAGGCCTGCTCGACTTCGCGGCGCAGCGCCTCCATCTCAGCAACAGGATCCCACACCGTCCGTGTCATTGCTCATTCCTCCTTACCGTTTGCTATGGGTTTCCTGTGGGCCCACCGTACTCCGGGCCCACCTTCCTTGCACTCCGCTTGTCGCGTTGCACACATCTCAACGCAGTCTGCGTGCCAAAACCCTTCGCGGGGCGCGAGCTAGATAAACCATTGAAGTACAACCATTTGCGCGATTGTTTGTGGAATGTAAAACGCCCGCTGCGCTTGGGCGGCGCAACGGGCGATCGAAATTGAAAAGGGGCTGTTTCAGCTTGCTACGCGGGGGGCGCCTCCTGGGAGACTGCGCCCATCTCATCGCCCGTCAGCTTGCGCTCGACGGTGCGGCGCTGCACCCGCAGCAGATTGTGCATGGTCGCCTTGAAGCCTTCGTCTGCAACGGCATACGCCGTCTCCAAATCGCCCAACTCTTGATGCGCCAGCGAGAGATGCAAGTAGGCCTCATGATAAGCCTGCGCCTGAAACTCGTCGAAGTCGCTCTGCCGCTTGCGCAACTCCTCTTTACGCTTGGCCGCTAAGTCGACCGATGTCCTCAGGTGCTCGACCGCATCGCGCAGGGCCATCTCCATGGTCTCGGGCAGTTCATGGTGATGGTCATCATGATGCTCATCGTCGTCATGGTGCGCGTCTTCATGGTGTTCGTCTTTGTGGTGTTCATCGTCTTCGTCATGATGATCGTGATGATGCGCCGGCTCGCCGTAGCTCACATGGTCCTCATCGTGGTGCTCGTCTTCCTCGTGGTGGTGACGCTCTATCTCGTCAGCTACCGGATCTTCTCCCAGCGCATCCAGACGGCCACGCACCTCTATCGCTCGGCCTACGACCGCATCGCCGGCCGCCTGCAG
>CAZLBS010000316.1:0-5046 GCA_964557505.1 uncultured Nitrospiraceae bacterium
TGAAACCGCAACGTAGCCCGAGCCCAGGCCGAAGGGCGCGGGCAGGTCGTCGCCGTAGAGATGGGGATGCTCACGCAGCGCGGGGAGGCCTGCCAACGCTGCGTACTGCCAGCCGCGGGGAACATTGCGGGCATCGTTGCGCAGAAAGAGATACCGGTCAGCGATGGAAGGCGGCTCGTCGACAGGCGCCGCGGCAGGATGCTGCACGAGCAACTCGGGGTAGTTGACCCACGCCAGAATCATGTCGCGGGGATGCCGCCGCGCGAGGGCTTCGTAGACGGGCAGCGCCATGATTTCGTCTCCCAGGCGCCAGCGCACTTCCACCAGAATCGTGCGCCGCTGCCTGCGCCATCCCTTCCATTGCCAGCGAACGGCGCGTGCCAGCCGCCGCCGCCATCGTGCCGCCCGTCCAAGGCCATCTTCATACCGCTCGTCGTGCATGCCGCCCCCGTGGCACAGTGTACCAGCAGCGGCCTCATGCGCCGCGAAAAATCGCATTAGCGGTTGGGACGCCGAAACCGCTGAAAGAACTCCCAAATGGCGCGCGTCGCGTCAAAATTGGAGGCCGTCTTTCCAATCAGCCATTCGCCGGCATATTGTTCGCCGCCGGGCCATGTGTGTCCGCCGCCCTCGACGATATAGGCCTCGACATGCGTATCGTGGATGCCGGCCTCATATACTTCGCGCCGCACCCCCATAGAATTCGGCTCGTCGGTCTCCGGCAATTCCTCGATGAAGGGCTCATGCCAGCAGGCATTGTGCTCGACCCAATACGCGATGGTATCTGGAACACTGAGCGCGCGTCCGTAGCGCCGGCTTTGCACCATAACGTCGCCGCCGTGAAACGGCACGATGGGGTCACGCGTGCCATGCACCATGGTGACGGGCATTGGCGCGCTTGGAGCACCGAGCGCGGGCGTGTTCTCCGGCAAGGCGCCCATCACCGCGCCAATGGCAGCAATGCGGCGGTTCAACTCGCGGGCGCATTTGTAGGCGAGCATCGCGCCATTGGAAGCGCCGCAGAGGTAGACGCGTCCTGCATCGATGCTATGCGCTTCGGCAATCGCGTCGATCATGCGGGCCAGAAAGCCCACGTCGTCGAGATAGTCCGGATGCTTGGCGCTGCGCTTGAGATTCCGGTCGTCGTACCATTGGCGCAGATAGCCATTGGGAAAGGCGCACAGAAAGCCGGCTTCCTCGGCCAAGGCGCCCCAGCCCGTGATGCGCGCGATGCGTTCGCCGTCGCCTCCGCCGCCATGCAACATGATGACGAGCGGCGCGCCGGCGCCTTCGTCCTGCACCGCGGCAGGCACATGAAGCTGGTAGGTGCGTTCGAGACCGTCGTGATGAATCGCAGGCATGCACAGGCATCCGCCGGAGAGAGATGTTGCGTGTAATGATGACGCAAGCAGCCTTGCTGGTACAACGCGCGCGCGGGAAGCTGCTGCCCTGCTTCCCGCGCGCAACACGCCCATCCTTTACTGGCGGCGCAGACGAATGCCCGCGGCCAACATAGCACCCGTCAAGAGGGCCAGGCCGGCGGCGCCGGCAGCCGGGACGTTTTCCAATTCAGCTGTGGACACGGCCTCCCCGCCATTGAAAATGGAAAGCACGTCCGTCACCTCGTTGTAGATGACGCTATAGAACCCGGTAGTGCCGCTCGGCGTCAGCGTGTCGATGATCGACGCCGTGTCTGGATCGACCAGCTGCACCGCCGTGGGCCCCCCGAAGAATTCCGCGCCGTCGATGATCAGCGTTCCATCCGGCCGAATGCCCGCGACGCCGCCGCTCAGGAAGTCTCCCGGACTGCCAATCGGCGTGCCGTCGGTTGTCCAGTCCAGCATCATGTCATTGTTGAAGGCATCAATCAGATCGCTCACGGCGAAGCTGCGCAATTCCCGCGGATTGGCATCCATGGCGTAAACGAGGCCGGCGCCGCGGTCAATGGCAAGATCCGAGCTGAACGCGAACGGCGGCTTCGGCACGACTACCTCCGCCTTCGAGGCGGCTGCAGGCCGCGCCGCTACCGGCTTCCACCTGAGCGTCCCGCTCTTCGTGTTGATGTTGGCGATTTGAAGATCTGCTCCGCTAAAGTCTGGCCGGCCGATGTCGAGCAGCAACAGATCGTTCGTCAACATGACGCCAGAAAAATGCGGGACGGCGTCAATGATAACGTCCTGGGAAAAGTCTTCGATCGCATCGGTGCTGACTCGGTACAACTCGCCGCTAAAGCCCGCTCCGAGAATCGCCGTGTTGCCGCTGGGCGTCAAGGCGATGAAGCCCGGGTCGCCGGCATAGCCACTCGCTGCCCGCGGAAAGAAGTCAACGTTCGGCTCCAATTGAACAAACAGATCCGCCCCGTTCCAGACGAGCAAACGCCCATCCGGCAAGGCCGCCCCAGAAATGCCGAACGCTGTAGGCGCAGGCTCTGGAAAGGCATCGTACGAGGTGAACTGCCCCGTTGCGGACGGGGCCGTCAGCAAGAGGGTTGCCGCCAATGCGGCTGAGGTCATGAACTTCATAGCAAGGGTCCTTTCCGCGCATCCCGCGATGCGCCATTAGACAGATACCTTGCCGTGCGCCTCAGAGAGCCCTGCGCCGCGGGAACTGCAGGGATCAAGCGTTTGCCCAAGCCGGGCGCATCCATGCATGCATGACAGCGTGCATGCGGAGGAGGCCCGCCTGAAATCCCCAATACGCCTGCAGCAGCGCGTGCCCAGATCAGGAGGGTGCGAAGGGAAACGTCCCCGGTGGGCCATGGGGCCGCGGCGCTGCGCGAACCCTTGCCTCCCCGCCGGAGCAGTTGCCTGGCGCCCTTCCCTCGAAGGCCCGAGACTGTCCGTGCAATACGCACGGGCGCCGGCAGGTCTTCGGACTCGCAGCCTTGCTCAGGGCGCGGTACGCTTCCCTGAATTCCTACTAACCGCCGCTTCCCAGCGCCCACGAGGCGCCAGTGCTTCATGGCAGTGTTCGTTGCTGCTCACCGCTGCGGGGCAGTCCCGGATTCACACCGGGTTCCCTCTTAGCGTCAGTACGAAACAGCATCGCCTCGCACGGACGAACCGGTAGCGCACAAAGCCTAGCTTAGATCCGGCGTGATGTCAATGACAGGCACGGGCAGGTGCTATGCGGGAAACTCGGCCGGCCTGCGGCCGATGGCGACGATGCTGCACGCATCAACCGCCGGAAGACCTTTCTCGGCCGCCGCTTTCATGAGGTCCGCGCTTTCCGCACCAGGATTGAAATACACCTTCTCGGGATTCTTGGCCTTCATGGCATCGAGCAACTCGAGGCTTTTCTCAGGCGGCAGGTACACCGAGATGCGCTCGACATCCTCCGGCGCCTGCTCGAGGCTGGTGTAGACCTGATGCCCCTCGATTTCCCCGCCTTTTGGATTGACCGGATACACGGTCCAGCCGCTGTCCGCGTAGGCCCGCACTGCCTTATTGCCATACTTCTCCCGGTCTGCCGACGCGCCAATCACCGCAATGCTCGGAGCCATAAAGCTTACTCCCTTCGTTACATGGTTAACGTTAACGGATGGAGCACCGTGACAAAGCTCGAGGCCCTCGCGCAAGTTGCCGCAGGAGGATGACACGCACGGCGCTCCGAAGAACGCGGGACATGCAGGGGCTGGCTACCCCTTTAGGCGGCTGATGCCATAGGCCAAGACGAGTTGACCGGCATAGTACAGCGGCAGGCCGATGAGGCGGTTGTCCACGCCAGGGTTGACGAAACGATCCCGCGCGACAAAGATGTCGCTGATGTAGAACAGAACGGCGCCCGCCAAGAGAATCCACCCGCCGGGCGCGGCCGTGGTTCCAGCCGCCAACAGCACCATCAGCGAAATGATGACCATGTAGGCCATGACGGGGATGCGCATGCCCCCTTCCACATTCGGCATTAGCCAAGGATAGATGATGAAGGCAGCGAGCAAGACCGCCATGAGACAGGCCAGGCTTCGCCACATGTTGAGCCGGTACATGCCGAAGGCGAGCGCATAGCACACATGCGCGATAAAGAAGCTGATGAGCCCGGCGAGAAAAATGGCTTCGCTGCTGCCAATGAGAAAGATGTCGCCCCAGAACGAGAAGAAAAGACCTACTAGAATTGCGACGCCCACCGCCGACTGAAACGCCCCGGCAGCGGCGGCTACCCATAGAAAACCAATCGAAGCGGCAGCCTTCAGGATGCCCGGCAGATAAGGCACTTCGAGATAAGCCGCGGCCCCCATGCCCAAGAGGGCGGCAATCGTCAGCAAGAATCCCCCGAGCAACCCCCATCTCCCCTGCAATCCCCCAGCCCGCGCTTCTTCAAGGGGGTAAGGGGGGAACCTCCGCTGTCAGCAAACGGAGGGTTCCCCCGTGAACACCTATTTCACCGCCGCCTCATCGACGGCGCCATCCTCGTTCATGGCCGCGATCCACTCCCGGAGCAGGGCGACCCCCTCATCATGGACGGCTAGCCGCGGCAACTCCGGCATCATCACGCCCGGATCCACGGAATCGAGCCGGTACAGCAAGATCGATTCATCTGGTTTACCCGGATGAATCGAATACTTCAAGCCGCCCGACCCCCGGCCTGCCGCCACGGGCGTCTTGTACACGCCCCACTTGCCCGGCTCGGTTGTGTGGTAGAGCAGATCCAATCCGCTTGTATTCGCGGGACCATCCGGACTGTGGCAATGCGCGCAGTTGATATCGAGATAGGCCCGTGCGCGTTGGGCCAGGGTGCCTGTCGAGGGGTCGTCCCAATCGGCCACGCGCGGCGCCGCCTCAGGGGCAGGCGCGCCTTCCAAGTAGCCCGCTTCGGTCCAATACGCCAGCTGATTCGCCTCGCCTTCTGGGTAAGCGAAGTCATGATTGAGATGCCGCGCCTTCGGGCCGATGGGCTGCAGTTCCTCGCCGATTTCATGACAGCCCTTGCACTGGTTCATGTTCGGAATGATGTAGTCTGCCCTGCGCCGCTCCCCGTCGTAATGGACCCACTCCGCCTCAATACGCCCGCCGGCGACAGCGAGCGTGGCATCGGTCTGTTCGTCGTTCC
>CAZLBS010000317.1:0-5015 GCA_964557505.1 uncultured Nitrospiraceae bacterium
GCATCATCGGGATCCTGGCGGCGCTGCTGTTGCCAACCCTGTCCCGCGCGCGATCGCAAGCGAAGTCGACCCAATGCTTCAGCAATCTCCGGCAGCTCTACCTTGCCAACACCATGTATGCCAATGAGCATGACGGGCACTATGTCCCCGCCGCCGCCGACCTCTACGACTTCTTGCTGCCCAATGCCGACCCCCAACACTTCGGCGGCAGACTGCGTTGGCATGGCGTGCGTGAGACGCCGAATCAATTCTCCGAATTCGATCCGCGCAAAGGCCCCCTCTTCGAATACCTGCCCGACGGCCGCGTAAAACTCTGCCCGAGCTTTTTCGAGTACCGGGAATTCGGCGATGCGCCGAACGTCTTCGAGGCAAGCACGGGCGGATACGGCTATAACATGGCCTATATAGGCTCGCGGCTCAGCACCATGAAGGATCCCGTCCAGGCGGTGCGCAAAGGCGTTCGCGATATCGACGTCCGCCAGCCATCGGAGACCGTCATGTTCGCCGATGCCGCCATGCCGCAAGACGGCTACATCATCGAGTACAGCTTCTTGGAGCCGCCGCGGGCCGTGTCGTTTGATTATCCCCGCGGACAGCCCGGCTTCGACATGTCGCCCTCACTTCACTTCCGCCATTATGGGCGCGTCAATGTCGTGTGGGCTGATGGGCACATCAGCAGCGAACGCCTCGATTGGGCGCCTGAGGAAAACATCTACAGCGCCGACAACAGCCGCTGGAATGTGGGATGGTTCGGCCCCGAAAACAACTATTACTTCGACAGCGTCTTCAAGACGAACTATCAGGAATTGATCGACGGGCAGTAGCCGCCCTTACCTAACGTCTTTCACGCAGCGAAAGCCAATGTCGTTGCAGGTGCTGCCGATGGCCTCCAACCCGTTATAGGAAGCGCGGCATTGGTATGGCGCATAGCTGAAGGCGCCGCCCTTAATGATCTCGCGCTCGCGCGGCGTGAAGCCCGGCGCCCACCTGTCGCGCTGGTTCGTGGCGATCCACTCCCATGCATTGCCCGCCATATCGTGCACGCCGTACGGACTGACGCCTTCCGGATACGACCCCACCGGTTCGAGGCCATCCCCGTCATGCATGTTGGCCCGTCCAGGCTCGAAGGCATTGCCCCAAGGAAACAAGCGGCCATCCGCGCCCCGGGCGGCCTTCTCCCACTCCGCTTTCGCCGGCAGGCGCATGCCATAGTGCGCCGCATACGCCTCGGCCTTGGCCTTGGGCAATCCCGTTACTGGGTGATTTTCATGTCCCTCCGGAAAGGTATGCGCCGGATCGTATTCGGCATACTCGGCATTGGTCACTTCGTATTTCTGAATGAAGAACGCATCGACAAAAATATAGCGGGCGGGCCGTTCATCGGGGTCGGCTTGGGGATCATCGCTGCCCACGATAGCTTTGCCCGCGGGGATGAGCACCATGCCCGGGGGAGGCGTCTGTTCTTGCGCCAGCACCGTCCCAGCCGAGGGCAGATCTCCGCCCACGCTTCCTTCGACCGCCGCCCAGACGAGCGCCGCCAGCACCGCGCCGCTTCCGGCTATCGCTTTGCCCATTGCCACGGCTCCTTGTTGATGTACTGGTCATTCGCGGCGGGCGGCAAGTGAAGTCAGCGAGCCTCAACCACGACGTGAAAGTAGCCGCGTAGGCTGCCCTCACGAAACCCAACCGCCTCGTCGCGGGGGTAGTGCTCGGCCAACTCCCGTTGAATGGGCTCGGGGATCATTTCCTGGGGTCCGTGGCAGAGCACACAATCGGCCTTGAGCATAATGGGAAACAGCGCGGCCAGCCGCCCATCCGGGGACGCAAGAAAAACCGCTTCCTCTCGCTGTGCTTCGACAAAGGGCGCGGCCCAATCCGGCGGAGCATTCCGCGGATTGCGCAGCTTAAACGACGTTCGCCCAATACGAACGTCATGCCCTTCACTGGCCGCTTCCGCCATTTGCGGCGCGGCAACCTGGCACACCTCGATGGCCGGCCCCATGCCTTCTTCCGCCAGTGCCTTGGTTAGGCGCGCCATAAGCGATTCGAACAGCGCGCCGCGGGCCGCCTTCGCCTGAGCCGCTTGCCCCTCCTGCGCCGGGGTGAAGGCGTTTTCCTGCACCTCATCCCATTTACTGGATGATGTGCCGCACGAGACGGCGAATAGGCATAGTGCAAGCAATCCGTGAATGCGCATGTTCTGTCCTCCGAAACGCCTTTTGTGACCGGGCCTCATCATGGATACCATACCAAGCACGCACCCGGGGATTGTCACTCGCATGAAAGTCAGCAACGCGTGAGCGGCCTCATCGATCGCATTACCTTGAAAGCTGCACGCATTCGCGAGCGGGTGCTGCCGTTTCCTGGCTGGTGGAAGGGGCCTGCATCCCCCGCCGTCGCGCGCCCAGCAAATGGGACCTCTCGCTCTGCCGATATCGTAGTTTGCGTCCACAATGCCCTGGATGATGTACGCGCATGCCTGGCCGCGATTGAGGCCAATACGCCCCAAGAACAGCACCGCCTCATCATCGTGAATGACGGCTCGAATGAGGCCACGTCTCGCTATCTTCGCGAGCATTGCGAAGGGGCCGGCGCGCAGTTAATCGCGAACGCAACGCCCCGCCGGTATACCCGCGCCGCCAATCAAGGACTTGCCGCAAGCAGCGCCCCGTATGTATGTCTTCTAAATAGCGACACCATCGTCACGCCGAATTGGCTGAACCGGATGCTGGACAGCATGCAAGCTGGGGAACGCGTGGGCGCCGCGGGCCCATTGTCGAATGCCGCTTCCTATCAATCCGTCCCCGGCCTGCGCGATGCCGATGGAGATTGGAGCGTCAATCCCTTGCCTGGCGGCGTCTCCCCCAACATGATGGCCCGCATCGTTGCCAGTTGCTCGGCCAATGTGCGCCCGGAGCCGGCCTTCATCAATGGCTTCTGCATGCTCATCAGCCGCCCCTGCCTCGATGCCGTCGGGCCATTGGACGAAGTTACCTTTCCCAATGGCTATGCAGAAGAGAACGACTTTTGCCTGCGGGCAGCGGCCCACGGCTTCCGGCTGGTCATTGCGGATGATGCCTATGTGTATCACGCCAAATCGCGCAGCTATAGCCATGCCGCCCGCCGCCGTTTGGCCGCGCGCATGCACCTTGCCCTCAGCCGCAAACACGGCACACGCACCATAGCGGCAGCCCTCAGCCAAACCGAAGCCGCTTCGAACGCCTTGGACCCGCTGCGCAGCTGTGTCCGGCAGCACCTCGCTACGTCCCCTCCTCCAGAAAGCCCCGCAGAACGCTAAGGGTTTCGCGCGCGCTGGTCACCCGGTCGAAGGGCTGGATGGCTGCGGGACCCGCCGATGCCAGGGTGGCGCGCTCCGCATCATCTTTTAGCAGGCGCAAGGTGTACGCTGTCAGCGTGTCCATATCGTCCGGCGCGGCCATCAAACAGTTTTCACCGTGCCGTGCAAACAGGTTCACCCCGCCGCTATCCGTAATTACACAAGCTGTTCCGCAGGCCATGGCTTCCGCCACCGTGCGTCCAAAGCCGTGCCACTGCGAGCATTCCAGAAAAAGGTCTGAACGCCGGCACAACTCCGCTACTTCGCGTTGCGCAAGCCGGCCATGCTGAATGGCAGGAAAGGGCAATGGGTGGCGGCGTTGCTCTTCCTCCGTCATCCCAAACACCTCGATACGGGTGTCAGGGCGTTCGGCATGAACCCGCCGCAAGACTTCCACCGTGGCGCCGAACCCGCGCCGGGGCGTGGAAGGGCGCAACATGGCGCTGAGCACCAAGGGATGGCCAGGTCCGCGTGCAACGTCGGACGGATAAAACACGCCGCGGTCCACCGCAGGCGGCACCCACGCGATGGCGCCGCCCGCCTCGCGCACTTGCCCGCAGATCCACGGCGTCTTGGCGAAGCAATAGGGGGTCAGGCGATACGTGTCGCGTGCGCGTTCGCGCATCTCCGGGTCGTCCGACGCGACAAAGCCGCTCTCGAAATCCTGCACGAAATAGGCCGGCAGAAACCGCGGATGATCTAGGTGCGCCCGGGCAAGCACGATCATGGTCAGCCAGTACGTCGCGGCTACCAGGTCGCACTGATGGATGAACCAGGACTGCTCCATGTGGCGTGCAGCGGAGACCACGTCGACGCCGTAGCCGCGCGCCAAATCAAAGCCGGCGCCGCGCGGGTCGAGCACGGCAACACGCGCATCGACGCCAAGGGCCTTCAGATCGGCGGCCAATTGGAGCACGCTGATGACGCCCCCAAACGGCTGCAAGGTCCAGAGCAGGAAGCCGATGCGCGGCGTGCTTGCAAGCGGGGCGCGCCGTTCGCGATAGATGCGAAGAGACTCCGCCATGCGCGCCACGAGCTGTCTGGAACCGGGCGCCACGGCGAGGTCGTGCCTGTATTCGGGCCAAGGCTCGCCGGGCCCGAGCGCATTCAACAGCCGCACAAGCGTCTGCGCGGCGCCGAATGCCGGCCGCCCCATAAGCGGATGCCGCAACGCAGCACGGTATAGCTGTCCTGCCGGCCTCATCACACGGCGGTAAAGGGACTCATGACGGCGCTATTCAGTTGCGTTGCGCTGAAGCTGCGCCCGATATGCATCCAGCAAGCCGGCAATTTCCGCTTCCCGCTGCGCCAAGGCATGCGCCTGCTCGAGAATTTCGACCGCACGCTCCCATTGCCCAGCCTCCGCGCATACCTCCGCTGCTTGCAGGTAGAAGGCAGGCTCCCGGTTCGAGGTGCGCAAAAGGCGGTAGGCATATTCGGCGGCGCGCTCTGCTTCTCCCTGCTCGGCCATGCACCGAAGAATCCACGCGTGCAGTTGCGTGTGCGCGCTGCCATACCGGACCGTCATGCGCAAGTGATGCTCCCCTTCCTCCCAGCGCTCCTTCTCCATCAGCACCTCCGCCAGCAGAATGTGCGCCCCGGAAAACTTGGGGAGATCCTCGAGCACCGCGCGCAGCGCCTCTTCCGCCGCCGCAAGGTTGCCCGCCTCCTTGAGAGC
>CAZLBS010000318.1:0-4990 GCA_964557505.1 uncultured Nitrospiraceae bacterium
GGCACGCTGGCCGGCGCCGTCAGCCGCCAGGGCGAGGTGCTGGTCGAGGGCGAATATGTCGGGCGGCTGGACGGCTTCCGCTTCCAGCCCGACACCCCGGCCCACAGCGAGGACACCCGCGCCCTGCTCAGCGCCGCCCGCCGCGCTCTGCGCGACGAGATTGCGGCGCGGGTGCGGCGGCAACATCGCGCAGGGCGCCGCCTTCGATTCGAATACGCGTGCCCGCGTCGTCCTCGGCACGGCGCGTGAGCAATTCGAAGCGCGATACCGCCGCAATGCTCGGCAGGGCCTCGCCTCGAAATCCCAGGGTGGCAATATCGTCGATGTCATCGGCACTGCGAATTTTGCTGGTTGCATGGCGCTCGATGGCCAGGATGGCATCCTGCTCGGCCATGCCATGGCCATTGTCGATGACCTCGATGGTGCGGCGGCCGGCATCAATGAGACGCACGGTAATGCGCGTCGCGCCTGCATCGAGGGCATTCTCCACGAGTTCTTTCACGACAGAGGCCGGCCGCTCGACGACTTCCCCGGCTGCAATCCGGTTGGCCGTGGCCTCGTCGAGCACGCGTATTGCGTTGCCGGGTATGGCGTGTCGGTGCGCTTCGGCGGTCATGTCGCGGCGTCTTTGCCTCCTGTGCAGCCCATCATACGGACCACCCGGATGCCCCGCAAGAGAACCGCGCGGCACCGGCGGGCAATTGCGGCCATGTGCAAAAGCGGGGTAGGCTACCGGGTTCCTATGCCGCCGCGCGGGGCGATGCGGTGTGGCTTATTTGGAGGGGCGGATGCAGCGATCCTGGCGCTATTGGGCTGAGCAGATGCTATGCCTTGCCGTGCTTGCCGCGGCTCCGTGCCTGTGGCTGGCGCCGTCGGTCATCGATGGCAAGGCGCCCTACACGGCCGATGCCATTTACTTCCTCGCGCCTTGGGCAGAAGCCCGCCCGGATGCGCTCGATGCGCCGCGCAATCCCGATCATGAGGCCATTGCCACGCGCTTCTACCCCTTCTTTCGCTACTTGTCGGCGGCGGCTCAAGACGATACGCCGATGACCTGGAACCCACTCGAGGGGGGCGGCTTGCCGTTTTACGCCCTGTGGGAAGCTCGTGTTTTCTCCCCTTTCAGTCTGCCCTTCTATGTGTTGGATGACGTCCAAGCGCTTTGGGTCAGCGTGCTTCTGAAGCTGCTCGCCGCGGGGTTGGCGGCCTTCATCGCGGGCAGGCGGTTTGCGCTGTCGGCGCCCGTCGCGCTTGCGCTCGCGCTGGCCTTTCAACTGGCGCCGCCGCTCTCGATGTGGGCCGCATGGCCGCTAGCGGATGCCTTGCCCTGGACGCCCTTGTTTTTCCTGGGCATCGATCACACGGTGATGAAGCACCGGGGCATCTGGACGCTGACCAGCGCGAGCCTCGCGCTCATGTTGCTCGGCGGGGCGCCGGATGCGGCCCTTTGCGCGGCCGTGTTCGGCCTGGGGGTCGTCGTCTTCCGGCATGCCGCGAACGGCGTATCCATCTTGCATGTGATGGGCGAATTGCTGCGGTATGCGGCCATCGTGCTGCTCGGACTGTTCGCTGCCGCCGTTGCCGCGTTCCCAGCGATCGAGGCGTGGCTGTACCGTGCGCCAATCGGCCAGCCGGACACTGGCCTGGGGCATGCGGCGGACGTGGCGTTTATCATGATTCCGCAGATCTTTGGCGAGACGAGCGCTGCCTTCGCCCGGGACGGACAAGCCTTAAGTCCGAATACGGCGTTCAGCTTTTACGTGGGCGTCACGCCGCTGCTGTTCGCGGCGCTCTGGCTATCCGCACGCCCCTACATCCACACCGCGCAACGCCGCCGCATTGAAGGCTTCACGCTGATGGGCTTGGTCTTCATGGCAGCCGCCTTCATCGTGGAACCCTTGCGGGCCTTCGATGGCGTCCCCTTGCCGAGTACTTCCGCCATACTGTTTGCGCAACCGTTTGCCTTTGCGCTGCTGGGCTTGGCGGCTGCCGAGGAATGGGTTCACCTCGATCCGCGGCAATGCCACAATGCCCTCATGCGCTTTGCTGTCGCGGCGCCAGCTGTGCTCGCAGCGTGGATAACGCTCGCGGCGCCGGGCCTTTTGACCGCCTTGCCGTTCGATGCGAATGCATGGGTGCACATTGCCGTCTTCCTTGCGCTGGGCGGTGTCTTGATTGGGGCGACCCTTGTGACCGCATTCCGGCCAAGTGCGCGTATACTAGGGTACACCGCTGCTGCCGTCGCCGTGCTAAATCTAACGGTTTCCGTCCGTCCGTATATCGTGTTTGAAGACCCATCGACTTTCTTTCCCGAGACCCGCTTCATCCGCTCGCTGGCGGGTCAAGAAGGACGCATCGCCGGGACGGCCGCACTGGCGGACTGGCCGCTCGCGGGAAACGGCATTGCACAGGCCGATAGTGCTTCCGGCGTTCAACTCGTGCGCCATGCAGATTTCATGGCGCGCGTCCGCGAAGAAGCGCTGCTGATCTACCGGGCCGGAGCCAAGCAATTGCTCCTTGGGCGCGAGGACATTCGCGGGCCCTTCTCGCCTTACCGCGCCCGAATGGAAATCGACACGGTGTTTCCGGCAGGCGCGATTCTGTTTACCGAGATGGCTTCCGAGCCAAGGGCCCGCTTGGTCTACGCCGTGCGCGTGGTCGAAGAGCACCGGCCATCGTTGATCGCGCTCGATAGTCCGCCGACGATCGAATCCCCAGCCCTCATTCAACCTGCACTGGGGCCTGAAGGCAACGCCAGCATTGTTGAGGATGAAACGGACCGCGTGCGCATAAGAGTGAGCGACACCCGGCCCGGATACCTCGTCCTGGCCGACGCTTGGTATCCCGGCTGGCAGGCAACGCTGAATGGCGAGCCGGCGCCCATATCCCCTGTGGACGGGCTGTTCCGGGGCGTGGCGCTGCCCGCCGGCGAGCATGACGTCATCTTCGAATTCGACCCGCCTATCGCTCGCATTGGACTGGCGGCGTCGAGTGCGACGGCGGCCTTTCTCGCCTTGGTCGCGGGCTTCGCCATGATTCGCCGCATGCGCCGGCCCGTCGAGCAGAAGCTGCCCTTCTCGTGAGGCGGCATGACAAGCCATGCCGAAGCGGGGTATGCTCCGCTAATAGACACTACGGGCATGCAGCGGCTTGCAGCCGGCAGCGACCACGGAGGCATTCGACCCATGCAGGCATCCGATTCCAACGCCCCTTCACGGCGCACCTTCATGAAGACCTCGAGCCTGGCCCTGGGGGCCACCATTACGGGTTTCGCGAGCGCCCACGCCTCGACGCCGAACAGCGAGACCCTCAAGGTTGGACTCGTCGGCTGTGGCTCGCGCGGCACAGGGGCCGCACGCCAGGCCCTGCTCGCCGACCCGAACACGCAGTTGGCCGCGCTTGGCGACACCTTCGAGGACCAGGTCCGCCGCAGCTACCGGCAATTGACCAATGAGGGCTCCGGTATTGCCGACCGCGTCTCCGCCAGCGAGGAACAGCTGTTCGCCGGGTTCGATGCTTACAAGGGGGTCATTGAAGCCAGCGATGTCGTCGTCCTTGCCGCGCCGCCCAACTTCAGGCCCAAGCACATGCGCGCGGCCGTTGAGGCCGGCTGCCATGTGTTCTGCGAAAAACCCGTCGCCGTCGACCCGCCGGGCGTCCGCCACATCCTCGAGACCTGCAAAATGGCCGAGGAAAAGGGCCTGAGCGTAGTCTCAGGCCTGTGCTACCGCTACGAGTACGCCAAGCGCGAAACG
Organism: uncultured Nitrospiraceae bacterium; assembly: GCA_964557505.1. Lineage (GTDB taxonomy): Bacteria > Hydrogenedentota > Hydrogenedentia > Hydrogenedentales > CAZLBS01 > CAZLBS01. The sequence goes on from CAZLBS010000318.1 coordinate 3,756, forward strand.
ATGCAGCAGATTCACGACGGCGCTATCGGCGACATCATCAGCTTGCAAACCAACTACCTGACCGGCGACTTGTGGCACAAAGGCCGCCGGGACGAGTGGACGGAGATGGAGTATCAGGTCCGCAACTGGATTTACTTCGACTGGCTCTCGGGCGACCACATCAACGAGCAGCACATCCACAGCCTCGATAAGATCGCTTGGGCGATGGGCGATGAATATCCCGTCAAGGCCATTGCCAGCGGCGGCCGGATTCAACGTACCGATCCACGCTTCGGCAATGTCTATGACCATTTCAACACCATTTACGAATGGGCCAACGGCGTCAAGGGTTTCAGCGCCTGCCGCCAGTGGGGCAATGCCTTTACGGACATCAATGACTATGTCCACGGCACGAAGGGTACTGCCTCGATTCAGGACCACTTCATCAAGACGCACGATGGCGAGCGCTGGCGCCACAAGAAAGCGCCCGGCGACGACATGTACCAGAATGAGCACAACGAACTGTTTGCCAGCATCCGCAACCGCGAGCCGATCAACAATGGCGGCTTCATGAGCAAGAGCACGCTCATGGCCATCATGGGCCGCATGTCCGCCTACTCGGGTCAGGCCGTCACTTGGGAAGAGGCCATGAACTCGGACCTCGACCTGACGCCCAAGGCCGAACTCGCCTGGGGCGACGTCGACATGCGCCCCGTGCCCGTCCCCGGAATCACCGTCAAGTAAAGCACCGCCAAACCCAAAGCGGCGGCCATTCCGGCTGATGGAATGGCCGCCGCATTTCGTTAGCGATGATTGCTTATTCGTCCGTTGCCTCTGCCGCGGATATCGGCGAAGTTGCCTGCCTCGCGCGGCGCATCTGGCTGTCATACTTTACGCCCTACCTGGATCGCGAAATGCCTGAGCACATCACGAACAGGGTGCAATCGGAGGGGGGTCATCGCCCAACGGATACACGTAGGCTGCCGCTCTGGGATTGTTTGCGAGAACCATGGCGGCCCGCCCATAGGCTATCTTGCGGTCCAACCGCTGCCGGATGACGGCGTGCTGCTCTTGAGCAAGTTCTATCTCGCTGAAGAAGCACGCGGCCATGGATACGGCTGCCACATGATGCGCTTCGCCGAGGAGCAGTGGCGCCTAAGCGGCGGTACGTTTGCCCGATGACCTCGTACGGTTCTGATGATACCGCCGCTTCGAGCCGTTCGAACGGCCCTCGTCGGTGCGGTTCTCTGCCGGCC
>CAZLBS010000319.1:0-4965 GCA_964557505.1 uncultured Nitrospiraceae bacterium
ACAGCGCCGGGTGGACCCTATCCCACTGGATAATGGCCTTACCGGCATACGACAGCATCAAGGTGCAGATCTCGCCGGCCTGCAATGCAGCGGACGTGATCTCCTGCAGAGAGGTTACTTCGACATCACGGTAGTCACTTCCATGTTGCTCCGCTTCTAGCAGGGCCAATTCAGCATTGCCTAAAATGGCCGCCATGAGATTGTTGAAGTCATGGGCGATTCCACCCGCAAGCGCCCCAAGTGTTTCCAGTTCCTTTGCCTCGTTCCACTTGCGCTCGACTTCCGCCTGACGTGCTTCCTGCTGCAGCCGCTCGCGAACGTCGCGAAACACGCCAACGAGCAATCGCCGCCCTCCAATGGAAGCCGCAGGCTGTCCCGTGATTTCTACGGGCACGGATTCCCCATCCGGGCGAACAATTGATCGTAGCACCAGCCACGTGCCGTCGCCCGCCGCATGTTGGAAAAATCCTGCCTTCGCCATTTCGCGCTCTTCTCGGGGGTGCAATTCGGTGAATGGGCGGCCCACGATGGCGTCGCGCGGGCGGCCCATGAGCTTCTCGGCGCCGGTGTTGACGTCTACGATCTCCCCCGACTGGGCGTCCGCCACAAAGACCGCGTCCCGCATGCCGTTCAGTACAGCGCGATACCGTGCCTCGCTTTCTTCAAGAATCTGCTGCTGCGTGACTTGTTCGGTGACGTCTAACCCGCTTCCCCGCAGTAAACTAGGCCGGCCCTCCGCATCGCACTCTGTCTCCGCGCGCGCCTGCACCCAACGCACCCGGCCATCGTCTTGCCGGATGATTCGGTGCTGAATCTCATAGACTCCCCCTTCCACGGTGATGCGGCCGAACGCTTTCTGAATACGCGCGCGGTCTTCCGGATGGGCGAACGGCATGAGTTGTTCGAGCGTCGACGGGGGCGTGGTGCAGCCATGCATCTTGAGCCACTCAGGAGAGAAGCAGAACCGGTTCTTGGCGATATCCCATTCCCATGCCCCAAGGCCGGCCAGGCGCTCCGCGTTGTGCAGCAGCCGTGCTAACTGGCGGGCATCATCATCCCGCTCGCCGCTTGGATCATCAAGCGATGCAGTGCCATCGCCCGGGTCAGGCTCGCCGTCACCTTGTGCGTGGTGCGGACCCTTGATGCCCAACGTCATAACGCCGCCTCCTGCGCGACCCGCGACCTAACGTAACAAGTGTTCACTCTTCTACTTTAATATAGCACTTCGGGACGGAAAATCCAGTAAAAATCCATAGTCTTTCAAGAATCGTCCGCCCCTTGTTTGCGGCAGTAACGTTTCGCGAAGTTGCGGCACGGATGTGCGCACATAAAGGATTGTGTTGGCGGGGAGCGCCAGCGGGGCGGCGCGCCTAGGCGCCGGTGAGCCCCGCGATGAGCAGAAGAGCTGCCCCGCCAAACCCCAGCGTGGTCAACACGAAGCTCAGCAGAACAAAGGCCGAAAACGCCTTCGGACGCTCCTGATGCCATTTTGGAACCAGCGCCGTCATGATGAATGCCAGAGGATTGGTAAAGGCGCCAATGCACATGGGCACGGCTATCCAAAGCGGATACGAGGGCCGCAGTAGGGCGAAGGCAAACAATAGCAAGGCCATCAAGATGTAGTCGATATGGCTGCGCAAGAGGTCGCGGTCGTTCGGGATGAAGCGCCGCATTGCGTGCGGGTACGCACGGCACAACGTGAGCAGCCATGCCTCCGCCAGCGAAATGAGCACCAGCACGCACCCGGTAGAGATGAGCAGCGGCATCGGTTGTTCCTCAGTTAAGGAAGCGCTGCACGCGCATCCAGCGTTCGATGGTTGCATTCAGTTCGGCCGAGCGCTCGAAGAAGGGCATGTGCCCGCAACCACGCAACACGGCTAAGGTCGTTCGCGGCAGCGCATCCGCCAGCCGCTCGGCCTGGGCCGGGGGAATGATGGGGTCGCGCCCGCCCCCAATGATGAGGGCCGGCACGTCTGCATCAGCGAGGCTGTCCCATATCTCGAAGCGCCGAATGCGCGCGAGCAGGTCGTTGAGCGCATGTGCGTCGTGCGCCTGGATGTCGCGGAGCATCTCTTCAAAGGCGAGCATAAGTGCTGGATGGCCGAAGTATGCGCGCCGATCGGCCGCGGCCGTTGCGGAGAGCCACGCCAAGCGGCGCGCGGTGCGGTTCACGATGCGCAATTGGACCCAGTTGTACGCGCGGCCCAAGCGTCCCGCGGCGGCCATGAGCTGATCCATGCGCAGCAACCCGGTCCACTTGCCGTCGCCAAAGCCCGCGATGCTGATCACGCCTGCGCAGCGCTCCGGATGGCGGGCGGCGAAACTGACCGCGGCGAAGCCGCCTGTTGAATGGCCCACAAGCAGGACCGGCCGCGTCAGGCCGAGGGCATCCAGCGCCCCGGCCACATGCCTTGAAAACAATTCCGGCGTGATGCGCGATGCGGGCGTATGCACGGCAAGCGCCCCGGGCGCGTGGCCAGGCAATGAGACCGAATACCACGGCAGCCGCTGCCCGATGCACGCCGGACACGTATGCTCCCAAAACCGCAGCGACATTGTAATGCCGTGCAGCATGACGGCTGGCACGCCGCTCCGGCTAGGGGCATGCGATATGGCCGCGACGGTATGTCCGTCCACCTGGAATTGCTGGAAGACGTCTGCCATGACCTCAGCGTAGCAAAGAATGGCACGCGGCTTAGCTTAGGTTGCGAAACGGCATGATGAGGCCGCCTCGCCTTGCGAAAGAGCGATCCCGTTTGCGTGCGGATGCGCGCCTCTAGGATGGCTTGTCATGCAGCGCGCCGCCCGCATCACATGCGCCTCCTGACCGTAAGGCGCACGGTTCAACGCAGGAAGAGGCCCTTTCGGTGGTGCGTCGACCGGCACAGGCAACGGCTTTTCTCTGCAAACGCGCACCCCCTCATGCGACATTTTTCCGAGCCCTGCGCGAATACATGTGCCGGACGCGCGGTTGTTGCAAGCATCCTCGGTGCTATTCAGTTATCCTGGAGTCAGAATCTCATGGCCACCTCGTCTCGGTATCTTTTGCTTGGAGCCCTTGCAATGTTCGGCTTGTTGGCCGCGGCAGCGGAATGGTTTTCACGTCCGCCAGCAGACGATGCGGAGCGCCGGGAACGGGTCGAGCGGATGGCCAGCCGTTACAACCAGGACTTCCCCGGCGTCGAGCACATCTCGCCTCTGGAAGCTTCCCGCCGCGTTGAACGGGGGGCGGCTGTCTTGGTCGACGTGCGCGAACCTGAGGAGCGGGCGGTCAGCGTCATTCCCGGCCCCGTAACGCCCGACGTCATTGCATCCAGCCCTGAGGCCTTTGCCGGCAAGCAGCGCATTGCCTACTGCACCATCGGATACCGAAGCGCCAAGTTCGCGGCGGAGCAGCAAAAGCAAGGGGAGGACTGGGTCAATCTCGACGGCAGCATTCTCGCATGGACTCATGCAGGCCTGGGCCTCGAGCAAGATGGCCAGCCAGTCACGCGGGTGCACGTCTACGGGCGCACATGGAATCTCGCACCCGAGCGCTACGAAGCGATTTGGTAAGGCGCGCGGGCGCTACCGGGGCGGTGTTGCCGGCAAATCCCCGCGCTCGCGAAGCAACCGCTCCGCGCGAAACAGCGCGATCAGCGTGACCGCGTCGGTAATCTCGCCCGCCATCGCCTGACGCAGCGCATCTTCCAGCGGCAGCATTTTCAGCTTGAGGATCTCCGTTTCCTCGGGCGCCGCTTCGCCCTCTGCGAGGTCTTCTGCCAGCCACACATAGCCCACCTCGGATGAGATGCAATTGCTGAGGTGAAACTCGCCCCCAAGCGGCGTCCAGGTTGCCGCGGTTAAGCCCGTCTCCTCGCGCAATTCCCGCTGAATCGTTTGCGCCGGCTCTTCCCCAGGGTCGCATCCGCCCTCCGGGATTTCCCAGGAATACACGTCTGTGGCAAAGCGGTACTGCCCGACCAGATATACCTGCAAGTCCTCGGTCAGCGGCACGCAGCCGGTCGCGATGCGCGTATCCATGACCCCATAAATGCCGGGCGCCCCATCCGGGCGAATGACCTCATGCTCCCGAATCCGGATCCACGGATTCTCATACACCAGCCGCGTGCTCGTTATCTGCCAAGGATTCTCAAAGCTCATGACAAGGGGTTCCTGAGTTGACGCCAGCGGGCATGATGGGGGAGGTCCATGCGGTCATACAAGCATGACCCGGCTTGCAAGGGCCTTCTGCCGTGAATACTATAGGTGTTCCGTACTAGGGCATGATGGGGCTTACACAACGCGTTGGGGGAAGATGCACATGCTTGCCCGGGTGCAATCGATGGGGGTGCTCGGCATTGATGGCTATGCCATCCAAGTCGAGACAGACAACCGGCCAGGGCAATACAAGTTGCGCATCTCTGGGTTGCCCGATGCCGCCATCAAAGAGAGCGAAGAGCGGGTCCTCTCGGCCATGCGCAACAGCGGTTTCCGCACGCCCAAAGGCCACACCGTCGTCAACCTAGCCCCGGCGGATGTGCGCAAGGAAGGCAGCGCGCTCGACCTGCCCATCGCTGTGGCTCTGCTCGCCGCGAGCGAGCAAGTCCCCGGCGAACAGCTCCCACGCTATGCCCTCGTCGGCGAACTTGGCCTCGACGGGTCGTTGCGTCCCGTCTCGGGCACGCTGTCCATGGCCATCGCCGCCAAGGAAAGCGGCCTCGAGGGCATCCTGGCGCCCGCCGCCAATGCCGACGAAGCCGCGCTCGATCCCGCTTGTACGGTCATTCCCATTACGCACTTGCGCGACGCCGTTGCCTTTCTCTCGGGAGACGAACTAATTGCCCCGCATGCGATCGATGTGCAGGCCATGCTCGCGAAAGCCCGGCAACATGTCCCCGACATCACGGACATCAAGGGGCAGCAGCATGTGAAGCGTGCCCTGCTTGTCGCGGCGGCGGGCGGCCATAATCTGCTGATGATTGG
>CAZLBS010000320.1:0-4962 GCA_964557505.1 uncultured Nitrospiraceae bacterium
CGTCGTGGTATTCCTCGACCCGCCGTTCTACTGCCGAGACCAGCCCCGTTACTTCCGTTCCCTCAAAATTGGTATTGAGAAAGGCCGATAAGCGCCGTAGATCGTCTTCCGGCACGGCCTGCTCCAGCTCTGAACCCGTCGTATGCACTTGACCGTAGCTGTCCACGGTAAGCAAGGCAATGCGCCGGTCGCCCAGCGGGACCAATTCAATATGGCGTACCTTGGCACGCTTCTCATCGGGCGTTTCTACAATGCCCGTCTGCTCGGTTACCAGCGCGAGCAGGTGGCATGTTTGGCGCATGACGCTGTCGAGATCTTGGGTTCGGGTTTCGAACTCACGCTCGATGCGTTGCCGTTCGGCCTGCGTCAGGTCTTGCACGCGCATCAAGTAATCGACGTAGTAGCGGTAGCCCATGTCCGTCGGAATTCGCCCCGAACTCGAATGCAATTGCTGCAGGTAGCCCATGTCTTCCAAGTCCGCCATCACATTGCGCACGGTGGCGGGACTCACGTCCAAATTGAAGCGCTTCACGATTGCGCGCGAGCCAGCCGCTTCCGCGGTCGTCACATACATATGCACCACGACCTGCAAGATAAGCCGCTCGCGTTCGGTCAATTCACGCCGTTCAGACGATGGTGGTCCTGCTGTCATCGCTGCTCCTGTGCGGCGGTCTCAGGCAGAAGTCATTGAACCATGTGCCGCCCGTTCTCGCCTTTCGTTAGCACTCGAAAGTGCCGAGTGCTAAACCGCCCTGAACATACCACAGCCTTGGCATCGTGTCAATTGAATGGCCACCTTTCGGCTGTTTGCGTCATGTGTAAGTCATTGTATGGGATTACATTAGCTCTGTTGCAGGGCGTTGCCGGCAAGCAGTGTCGAGCGCGGTGGAATGTAAAACGCGCGTCACCGCATGCTACGCTTATCGCTTACGCTAGCTGCTGGGGTGTTGGAGGAGCACGGACGTGCGTGTCGGAATTGATGTCGGGCCACTAACGCCCCAACGCACGGGCGTCGGCAATTACTGCTTCTATCTGCTGAAGCACTTGCTTCAGGCGAGACCGCAACCCCACCTCCTGGGCTATGCCGCCTGCCGTCATCATCCCGACCTTGGCGAGCTTGCAGGAAAACTTGCCGTCAAGCACCGCCGGATCCCAACACGGGCCATGTACAAAATATGGGACACGATAGGCAGGCCTCGGGTCGATCGATCGCTGGGTGGTGTCGACGTCTTTCACGCGACGAACTACTTCTTGCCGCCCACGCAGAACGCGATGCGTGTGTTGACGATTCACGACCTTGCCTTCTTGATTGAACCCGCGTGGTGCAGTCCGCGCATCGTCGGGCCATTCAGCCGGGCCATCAAGCGCCATGCCCCGCAAGCCGACGCGATCATGGTCTATAGTGAGTCAACAAAAAGTGACATTGTCAGATTGTTGGATGTGGCGCCCGAACGCATTCACGTAGCGCCAATGGCGGTGGATGAGCAATTTCAGCCCATGCCACGCGACGAAGCTGAGGCGTACCTCACATCAACCTATGGTATTTCGCCGCCGTTCCTGCTGTTCGTGAGCACGCTCGAGCCGCGAAAAAATGTTTCGACGCTGTTGCGAGCCTTCAAAAGGCTTGCGAAAAAAATCCCGCATACCCTTGTCATGATTGGATCTATAGGTTGGAACGCACGTGAAACGCAGAAGGTGTTGGCAGAGGTTGACCTCGGTGAGCGCTTGATACGCCCGGGTTTTGTTCCCCACATGAAGTTGCCCGCATTCTACTGTGCAGCTGATGCCTTCGTGTTTCCGACGCATTACGAGGGCTTTGGCTTGCCCCTGTTGGAAGCGCTTGTGTGCGGCTGTCCCGTGGTCACAGCCGACAACTCGAGCATTCCAGAAGTGACGGGCGGTGCGGCACTGATGTCGCATGCGCTTGACATGGACGCGTTTTGCCAGAACGTTCTTCGCATCGTAGAGGATGCGGAGCTTCGGGAGTCGCTTCGTTCGCGCGGCCTCGAGCACGCCAAGCGGTTCAGCTGGCGCGCCTGCGCGGACAAGACGCTCGACGTCTACGAGGCGCTCTCGGCCTGATGCGGCTGGTCGTGAATGGATTGCAGGCGGGAAACCGCAGCGGCACGGGCAGATACGTAGAGCAACTCGTTGGGCATCTGAATCCTCAAGCGGATGAGATGGTTCGGGTGTTGTGGCCCGCAGAGGCGCTCCCTCCTCGCGCACATCCGGCGGTACGCATTCACCTTGTGACGGGCCCCGGCAGCGGCGCGCGGCGATTGCTGCGCAGCCTGCGTGCGCTTGCGAGATGGCGCCAGCGCATGGGGGCAGCGTGCCTGCATGAACCAGCGAACTTCGTTCTCTGGCCCTCGCGCGCCGTCTGCGTGCTGACCATCCATGACCTGAGCTACTTTCGCAATCCGCTGTGGTTCCGGCTCGATCGGGCGCTGTATTACATTGCCGCGGCCCTGTGGTCCCGGCTATGGGCGGCGCATGTCATCGCCGACTCTGAGGCCACCGCGCGCGACGCGCAGCGCTTCCTACGATATCCCGCTACACGAGTGCATGTCGTGCATCTTGGCGTGCAAGCCGGCTACCGGCCAGCGGGTCCCAATGCTATCGACGCTGTTCGCGAACGCTATGGCCTGCCCGAGCGGTTCTTCTTGTACGTTGGCACGCTCGAGCCGCGAAAAAATCTCACCCGATTGGTAGCCGCCTATGAGCGCATTGCCCCTGAGGCGCCTCAGGCGTTGGTCTTGGCGGGGCGGCCAGGCTGGAAGACGGAACGGCTGATGCGGGCTATCGAGACCAGCCCAGTGCGTGACCGCATCCTGTTGCCCGGCTTTATCGACGAGGCGGATTTGCCAGCCCTCTATTCCGCGGCGGAGGCCTTTGTTTATCCCAGTCTGTGCGAAGGCTTTGGCCTGCCCCCGCTCGAAGCAATGGCCTGCGGCACGCCCGTGCTCGCCAGCAATGCCTCGAGCCTCCCCGAGGTGGTGGGCGAGGCGGGCCTCCTCGTGAATCCAAAAGATACCGATGCCATTGCCGCCGCGATGAAGCGCCTTGCCCACGATGATGCACTGCGCCAGCAACTCGCCGAGGCGGGCAAAGAGCAGGCCGCCACGTTTACCTGGCGGCGCACAGCCGAGGCGACCATGACGGTGTATCGAATGCTGGCGCCAACATCATTAAGCGACTAACCGCAGAGTATGCAGATCCGCGCCGATAATTGGATTCCGTTCATGGGGTGCCGTTTTGCGGCATAGATCGACAGCAGGACGCCCCTTCCATTGCAATTCTGCTGAGACTCGTCTAGCCTTCGGGGTTGATACGTTCGCCACCCCCCCTTTAGAAAGGCCATTCATTCAATGCATGCTTCGCATTTCGCCGCAGTTGCCTTTGCACTGCTGTGTTTTTCGCCAACGAGTCTTGCTTCTTCGGTATCGCCCTCGCCGCAGCCGGGGCCTGCTTCGCCTGAACCCGTCATGGACACTGTCTACCTGCAGGAAATCGGCCGGACGGCCGCGTCCCCCGTGCCGTTGCTGGATGTGGCGGTGCACGAGGGCGAGGTGTACGTAGCGACGGAACGCGTGGTGCGGCGGCTTGATGGGGAAACCTTCGCGCCTATCGAGGGGCCCGCCGCCGGCGTCACCGGGCTGGAAGTGGTGCATGGGGATCTATATGCGCTGGCGCCGGACGGCCTGTACGTCTTCGCGGAAGGGAGATTCTCCAAGCTGACGGACATGCCCATTACCGCGATGTGCAGCCACCTGGACCAGGTGATTGCCTCGACGACAGATACGCTGTACGAGGTGACGAATGGCGGTCTCGAGCCCTTGCCGCTGGCCGGCGAAAAGCCTGATGAATTCAACCTGACCTTCATGCCGTTTGCCCCGAGCGGCATCACGGGCTTGGTGTCCTATGCCGAAACCCTCTACCTTCTCTACGGCGGCGAGAATCGCAATCCGCCCGGATTCCTCATATACGATGGCCGCGGCTTTAACGAGACGGATGTGGTCGAGTATGGCAGCCAAGGCAATGAACCAAGCGGCTTGCCAATCGGGGGCCGCGCGCGCGGCGTGCTGAAGCATGGCAACCAGGTGCTCGTTGCGACGAGCCGGGGGCTCGGGCAGTTGCGCGGCGGCAGCATGACCACCATCACGGGCGATGACGGGCTTCCTATTGAAGAGACGACCTGCCTGGCACAAGGCTTCGCCAACGATGTCTGGGCCGGCACGGAGCACGGGGCTGTCCGCTGGGTCGAGGGCGAATGGCATTGGTTCACCGCGCCGCGCTGGCTGCCGCATGAGCGCGTTCATGGCATCGCGGCCGATGCTGAGGCGCAAACGGTCTACATCGCAACCGAGGGCGGACTTGGCATTATCGCGTATGAGCCGTATACGCTGCGCAAAAAGGCGGCGTACTACGAGCGGCGCCTCGAGGAGTGGGGCCAGAAGCGGCTCGGCTTCGTGCATAAGCTCATGTGGAATGACGAGCGGGGCGAGTGGGAGCGCGAGATAAGCGACAACGACGCGGGCTGGAGCACGCATTACCTCGCCGCGATGGCCTTCAAGTATGCCGTGACGGGGGATGAGGCGGCGTATGCGGAGGCGCAGAACACGCTGTACTCATTGATGTGGATGGACGCGGCGACGCCTCTCGATGGGTTGCCGGCACGCAGCATTTGGGCAAAGGGGGAGCGCGGGCATCAGGCGCAGCATGGGTCGGGATACCGCGACGCCGAATGGCATGACACCGCCGATGGCGAATGGGAGTGGAAGGGCGACACCTCGAGTGATGAGAGCGTCGCGCATTACTACGCCACGGCGGTCTTCCATGAAGCGGCTGCGCGGGGGGATGACAAGGCATTCGCCCAGCGGCACATTCAGCGGATGACCGACCACATCATCGACAACGGTTGGGTGTTGATGGATGTGGACGGCGAGCCCACGCGGTGGGGGC
>CAZLBS010000321.1:0-4956 GCA_964557505.1 uncultured Nitrospiraceae bacterium
CAGTCCGCGGCTGCTTCTCTGCAAGGCTGCGGGGTATACCACGGCCAGTGAGCGCCTGCCCCGAGGGGTGTCGGGCGAGCATTCCGTGGAATTCGTGCTGAAGCCTGGCTCCGGCTTGACGGGCTTTGTGGAAGACAAAACGACCCGCGCGCCTATCGAAGGCATCGAGGTGGTGGTGGCCCCAGCGGACGTTGGGTTCGCGCAGGTCATGCGTGAACGGCGCGACGAGGCGAAAGTTGGGGAAGTTCGGACGGACGAGGAAGGCTACTTCGCGCTCTCAGGCCTCGAGCCAGGCGCTTACCGGGTGACGCTGCGGACGCGTGACCAAGGGTATCTGTTTGCACCGGAGCAAGTGCTGACCGTACGGCTGGAGCCAAAGGAGACGGTAGAAGATCTGCGTTTCGCGCTGGAGCGCGGCGGGGTGGTTGAAGGACGGGTCTTTTCGCCGGATGGGAATCCGGTGGAAAGCGCGCGCCTCGAGGTTCGTCCGGTTGACTTTGCCAACGAGGCCTTGCGGGGATTCGAAACCGGGGACATGGCGGTGTTCGATCTGCCGCGCGCTTCAACGGATGAAACGGGCCGCTTCCGGATTTCGGGTCTCGACTGGAGCCGGGGCTACGAGCTTCAGGCGGAGGCCGAAGGATATGCGCCCGCCAACTCGGATCCTTTCGAGGTGGAACCGAACACTTCGCCGATGGCGCTCGATGTCTATCTGACCAGCGGCAGCCGGATTTCGGGACGGGTCGTTGGGCCGGAAGGCGAGCCGGCCGGCGAGGCCTTCGTCTTGCTGATGCCTGCGGCCGAAAGCATGTTGGCGGGCGCCAAAGCGAGCCCAGACCGGCAGCAGAGCGGGGCCGATGGCACCTTTGTATTCGAGCATGTGCCCGCCGGCGTGTTCGCGTTGCATGCCTCTATGGAGCGTGGATTCGGACCCGGCAGCAAGGGGCAACTCGAGATCGAGGCTGATGGCGCGTCGCCGATTGAAGACATCGTATTGGTGGTGGAACCTGCATCGGCGGAGCGAGAGGGGCAAATCGCGGGAATTGTCCTCAATGAGTATGGCCAGCCCGTGCCCGGTGCGACAATCGCTGCGAAACCCGCCTTCATGCCGGGCATGACGTTTAATGCGGAATCGGGCGAGGACGGACGGTTCACGATGAGCGACCTGCGGGGCTTCCTCTTTACCGTGACGGCGCGCCAGGGCGGTCAGACCGCAACGAAAGAGCGGGTGGAAATGGGGAGCGATATCGAATTGACCCTGGCCCCGCCAACGGTGATCAGCGGGGTAGTAATAGATGCGGGGAATCGTCCTGCTATCGGGGTGGATGTGACGCTGGAACCCCTTGAAGAACCTGGCACGCCTTCGCCCGCTGAGGAAAGCATGGAGGCGATGTTCACGATTATGGAACGGGTGACCGGCGCCGGCCAAGGTACGCAACGTACTGACAACGCGGGCCGCTTTCTGTTCGAGAACGTGACGCCAGGACAGTACACCGTGAAGGCCCGCAGCCGGAGCGCTGGCTACGGAGAGACGAACGTTATCGGGCTTGACCCGGGCATGGAGGTGGAGAACCTGAGAATCCGGCTGCAGGCGGGCAGCACAGTGTCGGGCACGGTGGTGAATGCGCAAGGGCAGACGGTTGCGGGGGCGCTCGTCAAGCTGATGCCCGATGACGAGGCATCGGAGTTGCAAAACATGATGGGCAACTTCATGCCGATGGGGCCTTGGCAACAGACGGATTCTTCGACCACGGACGCCAATGGCCAATTTGTGTTAGAGAATATCGTCCCTGGCACATATATGTTGGAATCGACCCACCGGTATTATGCTAAAACGGTGCAGCGGGGCTTGGAGGTACCTGCCTCGCGGAATGTTGCGAATGTCCGGGTGACGATGACGGAAGGGAGCCGAGTGAGCGGCACCTACGCCCCGGAAGGCCAGGCGGCGCCTGGAACGATGATCGTATTTATGGGTGAAACGGGAATGCAGATTGCGACAACGGACATCAATGGCCGGTTCACGGCGTCGAATCTGGCTCCTGGCGAGTATGTCGCGCTTCCCATCAATCCGACGCGGCTGAACCCGGAGGAGTTGCTGACGCTTGGCAACAACGCGGAAGTGATCGAGGCGCTGGACGGCGAAGAACTGGCGCTGGATTTCGCACCTGATCCAGACGGGGTGCCGATGACGGGCCAAGTCGAGAATGCGAACACAGATGGCATGACGTTTGTGTCGGTTCGGCGTCCGGGCGGACCGGACTTGTTGTCGATCAATCCGATGAATCCGTTGGACGCGATGCGTGCGATGCGCTATCAGGTGGCCATTGCCCCGGTGGGGCCAGACGGGACGTACACGATTGACAGTGTGCCGCCAGGGGACTATCTCGTGGATGTGGTGTCGCTGAACGTGGATCCGTTCAACGTGGACCCGGCCATGATCATGCAGTCCGGTTTGGACGAAGCAGCGACGGTGGTTACGACGAATGTTTCTGTCGGGGGCGGCAGTTCCGCGAACGTGGACTTGGCCTTGCCGCCGCCCGGAGCGCCGTCGCCGGCTGAATAGCAAGCGGGTTTGGCAGACGTGGTGAGCCGCGAATAGGGGATCAGCGGGGATGCACTTTGATCCGGTCGACGCGCATGTGGACATGGAAGACATTCATGCTGCGCATGGCGGCATGCGATGGGCCGCCATTGCCTTGCTGACGGTTGGCGGCATCATCCTATTTTCCGCGGCCGGTTTTTCGACGATGTTTTACCAAGGCGACGCGCGGCCATTGAAATGGCCGGAAGTTCAAGGCACGGTTCTGGAAACGAACGTTCGGCAGGTTGCGCTACCGAATACGTCGACGGAGTTGGTCAACGGGAACGGCGCGATTGAGTATGTGTGCGACGTGCGCTACGAGTATGTGGTAGCGGGAACACGCTACGAATCGGATCAGGTGCTGGCGTCGGGCCGCGAGATGACGCACCCGAGCCTGGAAGCCGCCCAAGCGTGGCTGGCGCCGCGGCAGCCGGGCAGCACGATTCCCGTGCGGTATGACCCGACCGACCATGCGAACAGTGCTATCGTGCACATGCCGCCGCCTCAAGGCTGGGTGCTCGGGGCGGGATTTGCGGCGATAGGCACCCTCCTTTTCATTGGCGCGGGATTCATGTATTGGCGCTTCCATCCATAGGCCTATTGGCATGACTGAAGAGTCCCCTGGCCCGATGCATACGCAGTCCTCTTCTCTCCCCCTTTCAGCATGGCCCTGGGCTATCGCACTTACGGCAGTGTGGCTCCTGCTGTTTGTGATTCGCCTTACGGGTCCTCCTGACCTTATGGACAAGGACCGGGATCAAGAGAAGCCCTCGGCCTATGTGGTGGACGCCGTTCGCAATGGGAACTGGCTTGTCCAGCGCGACGATTACGGCAACATCATGTCTAAGCCGCCGCTTTACACGTGGCTTTCGGCGGGGACCGTGCTGGCGACGGGGGGAGAGATTTCGCGCTTTGCGATGGCCTTGCCTTCCGCGTTGAGCGTTCTGGCCACGGTGCTGCTGCTGTTTCTGTACGGGCAGCGCTATCTCGGGCCTTGGGCGGCATTGCTTGCGGCCTTCACCTATCTGCTTGCAAATACGACTTACCGGCAATTGGCGCTCTTTCGGACTGACCCGCTGTTTACGCTGACCGTTTTCGTTGCCCTGATCCTCTTGTTTGAAGCATGGCAGCGGAAGTCCGGCAGGCTGTATGTGGGATTCTGGATTGCGGCGGCGCTGGCAACGCTGACGAAAGGCCCGCTTGGCGCCGCGCTGGCGGCAGGCGGACTTCTGGCGCCGGCCGTGGTCTGGGTGTGGAAGCGGTGGCGAGAAGGCCCAGCGGCAGCCTGCAGCCAGAATCAGCATTCGGAACAGAGCCGGAACGGCCTGGCGCCTTGGCAAGGAAACGCTTTGGGCTTGTTGGCGTTTGCCCTGATTGCAGGGGGCTGGCTGGCAGCGGCGCTCCTTCGGGACGGGCAGGCGTTCTACGAAAAGATCTTTGTGGTGGAGCTGTATGGGCATCTTGCGGTGGAGGGGGGCGCGGAGCGGAGCCTGGAGCGAACGCTCCGGCCGATAACCTACATCTTGTCGCGGTATTTGCCGTGGAGCATCGCGGGCTATTATGGATTGTGGCTAGTGTTTCGGCGTCCGCTGGAGCAGCCTTCCGCGCGGCGCTTCGAGCAGTTTCTCGCGGCACACTTTCTCGTGGGGATCGTCATATTCTGCATTGCGACGCATAAGCGTATGGAGTTGTATTTTCCGTTGCTTCCGGCCTTTGCCTTGATGAGCGGGCGGGCGCTTGCGAACTGGCTGCCTGTTCCGCGGCCTCGGCGCCTCGTGGCCGGGGCCGCTGCTATTACGGTGTTTGTTGCCGGATTGCAGGCCACGTTCGAGCATACGGTTCGGGCCGAGGGGCATCAAAGTCAGCGTGCGGCAGCGATCATGGCCTTCGCCGAAAGCATCGAGGAGGAGCATGGCGCGGAGGTTCCGATTACGCCCTTTATTTCACATTACACATTTCAGTGGCCGTTAAATACCATGCGTCCCTATCCGCGTTTTGATTTGGAGCAGCAATCCAGCGGGGCGCTCATCCGGCTTCTCAATAGCGGCTATCCCTATTACATCAGCGTTGACCAAGCCGCGCTGTATGTCGAGGAATATGCGCGGCAGGAGGGGCTGGCGTTGCACGAGGTGGCGCGCGCCGAGGGCGATCCGGACGACGCCTATTTTCGGATTCTGAGCAATCGTCCGTCGCTCGATCCTGGTACGCGCTGGGGGGCCATATTGCATCATCTCTTGGTCGAAGTTGACGGCGCGGAATTGCTGCGGGCCGACGCGCACCGGCTTGTGCTAGAGGCGCGCGTGGCAAGCGGACATCTCGCCATAGAGAACATGGATGCACGTCCGCGCGAGCTGGAGCTTGTGCTGCAGGGGGAG
>CAZLBS010000322.1:0-4956 GCA_964557505.1 uncultured Nitrospiraceae bacterium
GCTTCACTTCTCAACCGCCACAAAAAGTGCTTCACTTCTCAACCGGCGTTTACATGAATACGTCCATCGATTTAGAGAGGCTCAAGCTTCAGGCTTGAATTGTTTTCGTGGGCATCAATCAAGTCGTTGTACTTGCTAAGGATCATATTCAAGGCTTCGACGCACTTTGACGCTTGGAACTCGTTTCGCTCATAAGCGTCCGCTGCAAGCAAGCCGCTCGCACGGCGCACTTGCTCGTCTGCATCGGATGCGGAACGATGCTCCACTGTAGCGAGGAAACGTCTCGCGCCGTCCACGTCTAGCGTTTGAGTTATCGTCTTTCGTCATATGGGCCTATGCGCTCTTCCGAAATTCCTGTCTGACGGCGAGAACCTCTTCGGCAAGCTTATTGAGATAATTGCGCGCAAGCCATTCGATAACGGGCACGCACACGCCATCGCCAAAGCCGAACAGCGCCTGGTTGCGGGATGTTCGTATTGTGAAGTCGTCTGCTCCCATCAGGCGGGCGCATTCCCGCGGACTCAACAGCCGCACTTGAATCTGGCCAAAACCTGCCTTCACCAATATCTGCCGGCCGCTCCCGCCCCTAGGGGTCCGCAGACACCCCGCAACGCCGTCGGTACGCAATTCTGCCATCGAACGCCCATTTCGCACCCGCCGAAAAACGGCGCCATATGACCATTGCCGGGCATTCATCATGTGGCTAAGGACAGTGCGATGCCTTTCGCTCATCTGATTCATCAAATAGTTTGTCCGCTTTTCAGACCACCAATCCAAAGAGCCGTCCTCGGCATGCTCGAGGATTGAACTCAGCGGCGGGGCCTTCCGAGGCGGCGGAGACACGCCGCGCATGCGCCACCTAATCTCAGGATGATCGGCTATGAAGTTGCCCAATGCCCTAGGCCGGATTGCCGATTCTTGGAAGCCATCCGTTTCTTTGGGAGCTTCTGCGGCAAGGCTCTCGTCAAGAAACCCAATGACAAAAAGCCTGACACGGCTTTGCGGGACGAACCAGGCGGCATCCAACATAAGCGCATCGACGGAGTAGCCAAGAGTGTTAAGTGCAACGAGGGCGTCAGCGAAATCGGCGCCGTTGCGAGAACTCAGAAATCCAGCCACGTTCTCCAAGAGCACGATCGGGGGGCGGCGCGATTGCATCTCCTTCAGCAGCCGGACAAAGCCGTAGTAAGCAGACGATTGCTTTCCGCCCAGACCTCCCCGCATGCCGGCCAAAGACAGGTCGTTGCACGGGAACGATGCTGTCGCTAGCATCGATGTGGGAAGGTCTTCTGCTGCGAGCCCATGTATGTCGCCAAGAACAAAACGCTCGCCGCTGCCAAAATGGTCTTGGTACATGCGCGCCTTGCCGGCGTCAATATCGTTCGCGAAAGACACGGACCATCCCGCACGCTCGAGGCCGAGACGCATGAGCCCAATCCCGGCGAAAAACTCCAAGGCATTTAAGCCTTGCGGGATTGCCGCAATCTCGTTTGCCGGGTGGTCTTTCATGGGTGGGAAGTATACCATGACGGAAGCAGTGCATCCGGCGGAGCGGCCATATGCTTCTTCCACTAGCTATAATGTTTGCAGCAATGACCACAGCTACTTCTGCTCCTGCTGAAACGCAGAATGCCCAGGTTGCATCCACCCGTCTACATGGGGAGCAGTCGAGGGAGGCGGTGGCGTTTTGCCGCGCGTATGCTTGGGGGTGGCTGGCGCACGCGGACATGGAGTCGGGCCTGTTGCCGCGCCGCTTGACGGGCGAGCAGTATTGGAATGCGCGCGACTGCGCGGCGGACAACTTCCCCTTCCTCTGGCTCACGGCGCACGTGCTGGACGATGTATACCTCAAGCGCGCGGCGGCAAACATTTTCCGGCAGGAACAGTTGCTGACCAAGCGCGTGGGCGAACTTCCCGACACGTACGACTTTGCGTCGCAGACCTGGCTCGAGCCGGAAATCGACATGCGGGAGATCATCTTCGGCGCGAGTGAATATGCCAAGGACGGGCTGATGCCCATCACGGAATGGCTTGGCATCGGAACATGGGAAGAGCGCATGGAGGGCCTGGTCCGCGGCGTGTGGGCGCATGCAGACCACGAGACGGAGGCGGGGCTGCTGCCGTCAGACGACGTCGAGGTGAATGGCGAGTTGCTGCAGACCATGGCGCGGCTGTACTGGATGACGGGCGACGAGTCCTTCAAAACATGGACCTACCGCATCGCGGACCATTACTTCGTGCACGACCCGCCGGCGGAATGGCGGCGCATCCGCTTGCGCGACCATGGCTGCGAGATCATTGGGGGCCTTTCCGAGGCCTATTTCCTCGCGTCGTATGAAGACCCGGAAAAGCTCGAGACGTGGCGCCCGCCGATGCGCGCGCTGCTCGATCTAATCCTCGAGAAAGGCGTCAATGCGGACGGCCTCATGCCGACCTGGTTCGAGCCGGACCGCGGCAAGGCCGACTACGAAAACATGAGCGACAACTGGGGCTATGTCTACGACGCCTTTCTGACGGTCGCGCATGTGGATGATGTTGCGGCGTATTTCGATGCCGTCGAGCATGCGCTGAGCAAGTTGCCGAAGTACGTCGACACCGCCTGGGAAGGGCGCGGCGGGGCGGATGGCTACGCAGACGCCATCGAGGGCGGCATCAACCTGCTCAACCGCATTCCGGTGGAAGCCGGCTTTCAGTGGGCCGATGACAGCATGGCGATTCTGCTCGACAAGCAGCGGCCAGACGGCATTATCGAGGGGTGGTATGGCGATGGCAATTCGGCGCGCACGGCCTTGATGTATGCGCTCATGAAAACGCAGGGCGTGGCCCCTTCGCCCTGGCGCGGCGACGTGCGGGCGGGGGCGGTAATGGAGAACGGCACGCTCATCTTCACCATCAGCGCCGATTGGGCCTGGCGCGGCACGCTTCGCTTCGACAAACCGCGGCACCGCATGGTGCTCAACCTGCCCCACGACTACCCGCGCATCAACCAATTTCCGGAATGGTTCACCGCTGAACCGGGCGCACGCTACCGCGTCAGCATCGGCGGAGCCCCCCCACAAGATTTTCCCGCCGAGGCCCTTTGGAGTTTCCCGCTAGAACTCGAACCTGGCCAAGAAAAGACCATTACCGTAAACGTCGATTCCGCCCTGGCGAAGTAGGGAGAGGAAAACAAGGCGCGTTGGCGGCGCGTGGCCTGCTAGGCCCAATATCCGCCCGCAAAACAGGCGCCGAATACGGAAGCCGCTTTGGGCCTTTTCACGCTGGACCTCGAGACAGAATGCTCCCTCGTTGGTTTTGAGATAGGCCCTTGTCGGCAAGCATGGGCGCCTGCCGAGAAGCAGGCGATTAACAGCGATTCCTGATGCACCCGTGGCGGCAGCGGTACAGCATTTCCTTTCTTGCCGAACATGCGGTCGAGTTCCGCGAGCACCGCCGCCGGCTCGGGCGCTTGCCGAACCACGACCACGAAGGGCTGGTGTTGAAAGAAATCGGGCTTGTCTTTCAGGCCCATCTCCATGCCCTCCTCTTGCGACACGGCGACATCCACCGCATCGAGCATCACCATGCTCTTCGCCGCGAGGTCATACACCCGGTTGTCCTCAATGCGAATCACGTCGATTTGGATGCCTTCTCCCTCCAAACGAATCGCCTCATCAAAGCGTACGTGCCGCCCTTTCGGCTGCGGCGCCACGCCGCGCGTCGTCACGGCAAGGCCCGATGCCACGAGCCGGTCCGCGATCTCCGATGCCGTAACCGGCGGCGCAGGCGCGCACGAGAGGGTCCCGAAGACAAGCACAACAGATGCGAAAGTAAATAGAGGCTTCATCATTCTTCTCCTCTTGAGGTTTCTCTGTGAGCACTGTACACGTTGTTGCGCAGCCCAGGGGTGAAAACATCGGTATTGAGCACGCCCGTACTTTCGTTCCACGGTCCTGACTTGTTGGGCCAGACGTGCGGCATTGGCCCGAAACGCTACGTAGCGCCAAGCGAACGCCTGAGATTGCGGGCGTGTTCTTCAATGCATTCGGCGACAGCTGTTGGCGTCATGCTGAAGGGCTCGCCGCGTTCGTAGTCTAGCGGGACAGCGTCGAAATACTCGGGCGCCAGATCCTGAAGCCGCGGCGGCAACGCGCCCCTTTCACGCCGGCATCGCTCGACGGCGAGCATGAGGTTGGCTTGCGAAATCGCGTGGTGACGCGCGGCATACGCTTCCGCGATCTCCTTTGGGTGCGTGGCAAGGCGCGCGGTGACTAAGGCTGGCATGCCCGCGGGCTTCTTGACCGCACGCGCGGCTTGATGCGCTGCCCGCCAGGATGTATCGATTTCGCTGAGTACTGCCTCGTACAGCTGGAACAATGCCCGGCGGTCTCGTTGAAGACACCACATGCGCGCGAGACGGGGCAACCGTGAGCGCCAGGCAAAGTCCGCGCGGCGATGTCCGGGCCAATCGACCGGCTCGCCTTTCCAAAACGCGGCAATGGCTGCGTAGGTCATGGCGCGCTCGCCGGCGAGCCAAAACTCCAGGCCCTCGCTCGAGTCCAACTCAGCATACGCTTGATGCAGTGCCGCGAGGTGCTCGAAGGGGATGTCATCATGGGCAAGCCAACGGCCGAGCTGCCATACCGCGTTTTGCTCAATGGCGCCGCGGGCGCGCTGCGAAAAGAACAGCGGCTCGCCCTTGAGAGATTGGGCAATCTCGAGTTGCCGAATATGCCAGCCCACAGCCTCAGGCCAGCCGCGCTCGATGCGCGCGCCTTCCGCAAAAAGGCCCGCCGATTCAGCAGCCGATCGCAAGCTTGCCAAATGCGGAAGTTCGGTAGGCAATCCCAGCGTCAAGTCGATGGGGTAGCGTGCATCGGGAAACGCGCCCGCCCGTTCAAGCAATTGCATGGCATGCCGATAGTCCTGGCGGTACTCCGCGAGCCGAATTCGAAGCGGGTTCGATACGGTGCGTCC
>CAZLBS010000323.1:0-4945 GCA_964557505.1 uncultured Nitrospiraceae bacterium
TACGTCATGTTGCCAAGGTGAGCAAGCACCGCGCTCTCATGGCCCACCCGAATGCCGCAGACTGGCGCCGCATTGCCGCGGAGGCAATCGATGAAATGGCGCCGGTGTTCGCGGCTGGCGTCGCGGCCAAACATTTCTTTGGTCAGTTCGCCCTCGCGGCTCCAAGCCTGCCATCCCCCGCCGTGACGGCCGACCAATAGTTTCTGCTTGGTCCCATACACTTCGATGCGCGAGGAGTTGAACGCCCAGTCGGGGAAGGCATCGCCCCGCCGAATCTCCGGCGGAGTCTTGTTCATATAGGGCGCCCACTGCGTCAGTTCGAAGGTCATCACCGTGTTGTCGTACTCGAATGTGCAGACCTGCGTATCGGGCACGCCCCGTTCGTCGTTCCACACAAACGTCCCGCCATAGCCGCTCACGGCTTTCGGGTAGGCCGGATCGCCCAGCAAGTAGCGGGCGATGTCGAGTTGATGGAAGCCGTCATCCGCCATGTCGCCGCCGCCAAAATCAAAGAAGAGCTTCCAGCCATCGTGGAAATAGGCCCGGTTGAAAGGGCGCTCCTTGGCGGGGCCGAGATACATGTCGTAATCTGTGTCTTCCGGCGGCGCTTCGTCGGGCCGCATGCGGAAGGGGCCGCCGCTCTCCAGATTGAATACCTTGATGTAAGGCACATCCCCGATGGCCCCGCTCGCAACGAAATCGCGTACGGCCTTGATGTATTCAGCGGAACGGTTTTGCGTCCCCGCCATGACAAGGCAGCCATATTTTTCGGACGCCTCGACCATCTTGCGGCCCTCCCAAATATTGTGGGAGACCGGCTTCTCGACGAAGACGTGCTTGCCCGCTTGGCATGCCCAGATGCTGGCAAGCGCGTGCCAATGATCGCAGGTGGCAATGCAGACGGCATCGACTTCCGGATCGTCCAGTACCCGGCGCATATCCTGAACGGCTTCAATGGGGCGCTCTGTATCGCGCTGCAATTCGCGTGCGATGGATTCCGCACGGCTCTTGTCGACGTCGCAACAGTACTTGACCTCGACGCCATCCATGAGCAGGAAGTCGCGCGCATGACCACGTCCGCGGCCGCCAGCGCCAATCAACGCCATGACGATGGTATCGTTGGCGCCGGCCCTTTGCACAGGCCGTACCGCCGCGGTCAAGGTCCCTGCTGCTGCCATATACATGAAGGTTCGCCGGTTCATGGTGCGTTCTCCTCATCAATGCCCGTGAACACCACGCAGCATAGCATAGGGCGCCGGATAAGGCATTGACGAATGTTCTGGCGCATGCCATGGTGACGAGCGGGGGGTGAGCAAGTATCCCAATAGGTGGATGTCCATCAAGGAGTGCATCTTAGGGTGAGCCGAAAAAACGCGGAAGAGCTGTTCGAGCGTTCGAAGCGCCTTTATGAAGAAGGCGCGTATGCCGAGTCGTTCCGCCTGCTCGAACGTCTGAATACCTCCTATCCACGGCAGCGCCGCATCCTGCTCCCGATGGCGAAGTGTCTCAACAAGATGGGGCGGAAGCAGGAGGCGGCAGCCATCTGCGATCAACTAATTGCGGACCATGACTATCCCAAGGCCGTTCAGCTCAAGCGGGTCATTGAGGGCAACGCCGAGGCCGCTGCACCGGAGAGGGGCTGGGGCGAGCCTTCCGCTTTTCCCGCGGGCATGGAAGACTCCAGTCGTTCCACTCCCAATGGCCCCCCGCCGCTGCCCGGCGTGCAGCCAGCGCAGTCTGCCGTGCCGCCGATGCCGCCGCGTCACGCCGCAGCCCAACATTCCGGCCAAGCGCCGGCCCCTGATTTCGAAGATTGGGATGTGGATGACGAAGGCGAAGGGCCGGGGAACGTTCGCCGAATCCTGATATGGGCGCTCCAGATTGTGGTTGCCGCTGGGCTCGTGGCGGGAATGTATGCCGGTGTTGTGCCCGTATGGCTTGGCATCGCCTTGCTGGTCCTCTATGCGCTGGTCATGATTGGCAAGTTGCTCGCGGGGCGTCTCCTCGAGCGTGTCTTTTCGACCCCCTTCAAAATGAAGGGCATGGCGCTCAATCAAGCGGAAGCGGATGTACACGGCGTGCTTCGCGTGCCGCCGCCTCAAGATGCTGAAGACCCGAGTTATGCCTACTACGTCATCGATGTCACCATTACCCCGTCGCCTGAAGGGCAACAGGGTTCCAAATTCAAGCATTGGGAGCCCGGCGAGTTGGCGCTGATGGATGCCCGGCTGACGCTCAGTTCGCCGAAAGATACGATCCGCACCTATAGCGTGGAAGACTGCCAGATTCTTCAGAATGGCGAGCCGCTGCCCCCTGAAGAAGAAGGCTTGCTCGATAAGGTGCACGGCCCTCTGCAGTTACGGCTGACGGTCGGCATGCCGCCCACCATACGCGAAGCAAAGTTCGCCTACTACTTCACCAGTTTTGGCCGGGTCGGCCTGCCCGTGCAGTAGTGCGGCAACCCCTGCGTCCCGGGTATCCTTCCCTGCTGAACTACGAACCGGGGGGCGACAACTCATGCTGGTACATAGTGTTTACTTTTGGCTGAAAGAAGGGCTTAGCGATGAGGAGCGCGCGAGCTTCCGCCGCGGAGTCGAGTCGTTGAACGGGATTGAGGAGGTCAAGGCGATGTACGTAGGCACGCCCGCACCGACCGATCGTCCCGTCGTTGACCGAAGCTACAGCGTGGCGTTGACCGTCGTGCTCGACGACATGAATGCCCATGACGCGTACCAAGTGCATCCGCTACATAAGGAATTCTTGGACCAATTTGCGGCGTATTGGGACAAGGTTGTGATTTATGACGCGATGTAAGTCGAGCAATAGCAGTTGCTTGAGCGGATTTCTAAAGGCGTGCGCCGAAAAGTGCGCATATCGGCGGTAGAGGTATGCCGCGCATGGACTCTCGGCGCCCAGAAGCAAGCGTGGAGCTTGCCTTTCTGCCGGGGATGTGGTATAGATTTGCAATCGCGGCCAAGCGCCGCGGCCGACAAGTGAAGGAAAGAACTCAGGTCATGTTCACACTAGGCTACTCACACATGCCGAATACGATGAGCGCCACGCCGTGGCGTTCGGCGGCTGCTGTAATGGTAGCCGTAGTGGCCCCCCTCTTTACGCTCGTAGTACTCGTAGGAGCACTCAAGCGAATTCGGGGATTCAGACCTGAGGCGATTCCGGTGTAGACCTTCTACCCGATATCAAGGCGACCAAAGCGCCGCAGGCTGAATCCCAAAGACAGCCTGCGGCGCTTTTCTTTTTGGCCGCCGAGGGGCGGCGAAGCAACCAGCAACCATCGGCCAAAGACAACACGAACCAAGGAGACCAGACCCATGTTCAACAGCCGTTCACTACCAAAACTCAACATGACGCGCCGCGTTGATGCCGCGATTTGGCGGCATCGCTTTCACAACGAAGATCAGGCCAGAGGACAACGACAGGGCACTAGACGCACCGAGGAGCAGACCCGTGGCGACATTCAATCCGGACTTCTGGGAGGTTCAGGCGCCAACCGGATATCTTGAGAGCGTCCCGTCCACACGCGCGATGTGGTACGAGACCGAGGTGGACCGCGAGCGCAGGCACGCATTGCAGGAGTTTTTCCAGGCTGTGCTGCCCGCCGTGACCGACCTCGTGGACGTGGAACTCACGAGCCGGCAGCGCCAGATCCTGAAGATGTATTACTTCGAGGGCAAGACCCAAGAAGAGATTGCTGAGCAACTCTGCTTAACGCAGTCGACGGTGAGCCGTCACCTGTTCGGCACTGTGCGCGGCGGCAAGCGCGTGGGCGGGGCTATCCCGAAACTGCGCAAGGCCGTCGCGAAGCGCCAGCCGGCAGATGTCGGCAACGCACTGGCGGCATTGCAACAGCGCTTTGCCAAGGCAAGCTAACGAGGCACCTGGAATGAGCATCACAACCATCAACGGTACCGCCTGCTACCGCCGCGGAAGGGACGAGCAATCAGTCCGGACCGCGGCGGCAGCAGGGCCATCGAAGCGTGCAACGCTGGCAGCGGCCTATGCCTATATGTGCGGCATGACGCCGAAGTCTTCGCAGCGCACAGCCGCCAAGCGAGCGGGCTATGGCCTTCTATAGCGTGGCCAAGTATTCGTCTAGGCAATCGAAGCTGGATTGCCACCCAGCCGAAACGCCCATGTCCTCGTGCTTTTTGCGGTCTTCCGCCGATGGATGGGCGAGGTACAGAGTCACGCGCGTCCGGCCGCCAAGATCCTCGAACGCCGCCGTCAACACAATCCCGTCGATCGTTTCCCCTTCGAATCCCTCTCCGAACTCGTCGGTAGCGACGTAGCGGGAGGGCGCATCGATTTCGCGAAAAACGCCTTCGACGGGATACTCGGTTCCATCAGGACCGGTCATGACATAGCGGGTCTTTCCGCCTGGCGCCATTTCGTGCAGTTCGACCCGTGTTGTGAATCCCTTCGGTCCCCACCATCGAGCCACATGCTCGGCTTCCGTAAACATGCGCCAGACCAAATCGCGGGGCGCATCGAATTCGCGCGTGATTACGATGATGCGCTCATCATTTTCAACGGAATCAGCGGTCATTACGCTGCCTCTGCTTTCCCGGCCAACAACTTTTCCAGCTTGGCCATGCTCATCATGGTGCAGTCAATGACGCCCATGGCTTGGTCCTGTTCTTTCGCGGCCTCTGTTTCGTGAGTGATGCGCACCACGAGTTCCGTCTGAGGACCGTGGGCGATAAGGCGGTGCTCCATGGTGAGCCGGCCCAAGTGCTCGGCAGGATGGCCCTTGGGATGCACGCAGGTCTGGACATAGCAATTGGGTTGATCCATCGCCTCGAACACCCCGCCGGCGGGATACTCCGTGCCGTCCGGGCCGGTCATGACATAGACCCATTCGCCGCCTTGCAGGGGTTCATGCTTCTCAATGCGAAGGGTGAAGCCCTCGGGCGCCCACCAATGCAGG
>CAZLBS010000324.1:0-3249 GCA_964557505.1 uncultured Nitrospiraceae bacterium
AGATGACAGCCTCATACCCCCGCTCGAAGCCATGACCAACCGCGAGCCCGGCGGGGAGATTCCGATTGAAATCGAGTTTCAACGCCCCGTCGATGGCACAGGCTCCGTGTGGAGCAACCCGATCATTTACCGCTTCGTCAATGAAGATGCGAATGAAAACGGCATTCTCGATACGGGGGAAGACCTCGATGACGACGGGATCTTGGAGCGCATGATCATGCGCATCGAAGACATCAACGGCGATGGCGACACGGCCGATCCCGGCGAGGCGCGCCAGCTTGGCACCGCGCGCAACTTGACCAATGTCGAGTTCGAACTCAATGACGGGCTCCTCACCATTCGGCTGGAATCAGGTAAAGTATTTGGCGTGAGCAATCCACGTATGGTGCGCACGCAGATGGAAGGGCAAGTCTACTTAATGAATTAAGGCAGGACCCGTTTCGCACGGACCAGCCTAAAACGTTCGGCAGGACGCGGCCTCGCCCAGGCGGGCAGGCCACGTTGGGAACAGGGCAACAAAAGCGTTAGAAAGCTGCGTACCCCGCGGGCAGCCTGGAGGCTGTCACCCCTCTCGCGGACCGCGACAGGAGGAATCATCCATGAATCACGAACGGCATCCTGAAGCAGGCATGGCCTTGCTCTATACCATGCTTGCCATGCTGGTCATCGGGGGGGCGGCCCTGCTCGTGAGCGAGCGGGTGATCAGCGAAAAGCGCAGCGCCGACCGGGTGGTGTCGCAGGCGGTGGTCGATGAGGCCGCCAAAGCCGGCATCGACATCGCCATCGAGCGCGTGTGGAACGACTACGTCCAAACCAGCGGCAATACGACGGGCAACCTCGCTTCGTTCGTCGTGTATGCCAACAGCCTCGTGGACAACAACGAGGATTTGAACTACAACGGCGTGCGCGACGAAGAAGAATTCGACTTCAATGGCAACGGCGCCTTCGACACGGGCGATCCGCTGGTGTTGGCGTCGGAAGACAATCCGCTGGACTTGGCCGGCGGCGCGCAAATCACGAATCTCACCTTGGCCCGCACCGATGACGTAACCGGCAGCGCCATGCGCATTCGCTCGACGGCCGAGTTCAATGGGCAGCAGCGCACCGCCGAGCAAACCATCCGCGTCTCCGGCGAGCGCTTTCACGGGTTTGAATACGGCATCTTGGCCAACAACATCAATTGCATCCTCTGCCACGCCAAGTTCTACAGCCTTGATGTCGACCGCAATATGGGCGATCCGGACACCTTCGGCGAACATGACCGCATCAAGGTGGCCGCGCTCGAGTCGCTCATGATTCGTACCAACGAAAACATCGATTCGAAAATCGCGGGGACGCTGTACACGCGCGGCCAAATCTACGATCAAACCGGCGACTTGATGACCGGTTCGGAAATTCAGAGCGCGCACTTGGACGGTTTCCAATTCGACAGCACGAATGGGAAGTTGATGCAGGACGAATTCGGCAACATGACCGAGACCAACATGTCGCCTGGCGCTGTCGACTCGGATGGTTATCCCGAGCAGTTCGCGAATCTCTACATGGACTATCCGAGCGACCCGGACTACATGACGGACGGCGACCTGCCCAGCAAGTTCCCCGCGCCATTCCCGGATGACAACGACAACCGCGTGGTGGACAATGACGAACTCGATCGTGTGCTCAACGCATCGAATGGGACCATTGAGTTTTCGGACCCGGATGATCTGCCGCCGGGGATCCAAGGCGGCGTGGCCTTCGGCGTTCCGCATGGGGAAACCTTCGACGGGACAGGTATGCCGACGACGTCGAATGAGGCAAGAGACGTCCTGGCGGGTACGGATCCGGCGAACCGCGGCAAATACGACGGCAACCTCATTCTTGTAGGGACGGACGCGGACCCCATTCAGATTAATGAGCAGGTAGCCGTCACCGGCGACTTGCTCATCCAGGGGAAGGTGAAAGGCTGGGGCCAGCTTCTCGTGAAGGGCAATGTCTATGTGATGGGCGACGTCACCTATGATGACGCGCCAGGCGAATTCGGCATCGCCGAGGATGGCACGGTCAATGGCCTGGCCGTCTCCGCCGGCGGCAGCATCATGATGGGCGACTACCTCACCATCCGCGGCAAGATGAATCCCAGCGATACCAGCAAATATCCAAGCGGCGGCTGGATCGACACCCGCACCGAGACCAAGACGGGTACCGTCAAAGATGGCTACGAAGTCGCCTATGGCTATTTCGATCCGGGAGCATCAGACAAAGGCTATCCCTATGACAACGGCGTGGATGGCGTACAGCCGCAGTTCAGCTTTACCACCTCGGAAATCATGCTGTTCAACGAAATGGAGTATCAGCGTGCCGAGGCGGATCCGAACTACCTGCCGCGCTACTTCCGGCTGAATCCGGACGCCCCGGTGTACCGGTATGTGGGCAACGACGAGCACGCGACGCGCTATACCGAAGCCGGGGTCGTCTCGTTCGTCCCGGAAGGCGACTATGCGCTCCACGATCTGAATCCGACAGACTGGTGGATTACGGATGATCAATTGCGCCAGATCTGGTTTAACGATGAGATGACGCGCCCAGAAAGCGGACGGCCGTGGCAGTTCGACGGGTTGTTGTATTCGAACAACAGCATCTTCGGCATCGTGCGCAGCAGCAACCGGCACAAGTCCAATACGCAGGGCCGGATGATCATCCGCGGCTCAATCATTGCAGCGGAGTTGGGCATGCTTGTGCCTGGACCCGACTTCAGCGTGCCGCGCCAAGCGCTCGACTTGTATTACGACAAGCGCGTGAATAACTTCTTCCGCGTGGAAGACACGTCGCAAGTCGAATTCACCCGGACCGCCTTTAATTGGGTCGGCATCGCCAATAAGGATAAGGTGTCGTTCACCTACGGCGGAGACGCGTACGAGCCGCAGAGCGGCGGCGGCGAAGACGAGCAAGGCGGCAGTGAAGAACAAGGAGGGGCTGAACTGCAATGAGGCAGCTCATGATTCGATTCGTTCTGGCGGCGTGCGCGGGCATCGTGCTCGCCACGCCCGCCAGTGTTGCAGACACCATTTTCTTTAAGGACGGCGCCACGCTCGATGGAAAGGTGTCGTACCCGAACGAGAACACCATCCGGCTCGATTTGGAAGGCGGGCACATGATGTTCCGCGTGGATGAAATTGAACGCATCGAAAAGAACGACAAGGTCGGCCAGTATTCGCTGCGCAACAACATCCACCATATCCGCCACAATGAACTTGTAAGGGAAACCAC
>CAZLBS010000324.1:3259-4942 GCA_964557505.1 uncultured Nitrospiraceae bacterium
CACAGGGCTTTCGCCGGACGAAAAGGCGGAATTGTTCGACATCATGGAGCCGCTGCGTTCAGACGACCCGCGGGAAATTGCCCGGGCCAAAGAACGGCTGCTGCAAGTGGCCCAAGAAAAGGACATCTTTAAGTTCCTCGAGCATGTGACGACGAGCACGACCGAGCGGGACATGCCGCAGGTGCTGGAAGTCATGGCCGCCATTGATCCTGTCCGCACCAAAGAAGTCGCCCTCACGAAGGTTACAGAGGAACACCCGATCAATCGCGGGGCAGCGCTCAAGACGCTTGCGCAACTGAAGGACAGCGAGAGCCTTGAGACCATCGCGCAGGGCATGGTCGACTATGATGCCGACGTGCGCATGCAGGCGGCGGAGGCGCTCGCCACGATGGGCGACAAACGGGCGACCCCCGCCCTGCTCAAGGGCCTCGACAGCAACGACACCAAGGTGCGCAATGCCAGCATGCTGGCGCTGCAGCAGCTATGGGGTGAAGAGATTGGCGCGAGCAAGCAAGAGTGGGCGACGCACTGGCAGCGCAATCAGGGCACGGTCAGCGATCCCATCAATGCCAACGCCCTAGAGCCGCTCATGACGCCTTTGCCGCCGGATATCACGACCGCTTATCACGAATAGCGGCATAGCCATCGTGTTTCCCCAAGGGCCCCGCCGCCTCGCGGTGCGGGGCTCTTTTGTTGTCGCGCCGGGGCCCTTCGCTAATGCCGCAACTGCGAATGCCATAGACAGGCTTCCCCCCTTATGCTAATCTGGAAGTAACAGGAAAGCGCGGCGGTCCTTGCGGCCGCGCATGTGCGCTCCTGGCCATGGTGCGCGTGTCGGGCGCGGTCTTCCTGCGGGAGCAGGAGCCATGAAGCACCGCAAAGGATTTACGCTTATCGAGTTGCTGGTGGTCATTGCGATCATCGGCATCCTGGCAGCGATCCTGCTGCCGGCCCTGGCCCGGGCGCGTGAAGCCGCCCGGCGGTCCAGTTGCCAAAGCAACCTCAAGCAGGTGGGCCTGGTCTGCAAGATGTATGCAGGCGAAGCCACAGGCGAGAAACTCCCCGTGCAGAAGTATCTCGACGAGGGGAATGGCAACCTGTGCGACGACCCCAAAGTCGACTTCAGCATTTCGGGGACGGCGGTCTATCCCGAATATCTCACCGACGTGAACATCCTCGTGTGCCCTTCCGACGCTGAGGTGGATACGGACGATTGGCACGAGGACGGCGATCCTGAACTGCCCATAATCCCATGCCGCATCGAGCCCATCTCCTACATTTATTCAAGTTGGCTGATCCGCGGGGAGTTCATCCACGGGACCGAGGACCCCAACGATCCGTTAATCCCCCACGATGCCGAAGAGGCGGCCCTCGCGGGGTATCTCAATCTGCCGGTCATCGCCAGCATGATCATCTCGATTGAAGAGATTGACGACATTGCCGGGCGCGACGCGACGCCCGAGCAAATCAAAGCCGCGCTCGACTTCGCCGACAGCGACCTGGTGATCGAGGGCGACCCGGACATCGTCGCGCATCGCTTGCGCGAAGGCATCGAACGCTTCCTGGTCACAGACATCAACAACCCGGCGGCCACGGCAAAGGCGCAGAGCACGATTCCCGTGTCGTATGACTACGTCTCCATCGAGCCGGCCGACTTCAACCACGTGCCTGGCGGTGCCAACG
>CAZLBS010000325.1:0-398 GCA_964557505.1 uncultured Nitrospiraceae bacterium
TGGCGAACTCGACTTCGAGCAAAGCCTGCGCCGCCGCCTGGCCACCCTCGAGGGACTGCCCGAATCGGTGTTGCAAGAGATCGCCGAGCGCCTGCCCCTGACCGAGGGCGCCGAGCGGCTCATGACCATGCTCAACGAAATCGGCTTCAAGACCGCCCTCATCTCCGGCGGATTCACCTATTTCGCCGAGCACCTCCAGAAGAAGCTGGGCATCGACTACGTCTTCGCGAATGAACTTGAAATCAAAGACGGCAAGCTGACGGGCAAGGCGGTTGGCCCCATTGTCACCGCCGAGCGGAAAGCCGAACTCATCCATGAGTTGGCCGCACGCGAGAACATCAAGCTGGAACAAGTGATCGCCGTGGGCGACGGCGCCAACGACCTGCCCATGCTGAACA
>CAZLBS010000325.1:408-3065 GCA_964557505.1 uncultured Nitrospiraceae bacterium
CATCGTCGCCGAGACCGCGGAACAGGCCATTCATACCGTTGGGCTCGACGCCATTCTCTACTTTATTGGCGTGCGCGATCGGGAAACGCTGGAGCACTTCGCCGATTGACCCATGACGCCGAGGCACGCGAACGCGCGGGGCAGGTGAAAGCCTATGCCGCCGAACTCGGCTTCGACGCATGCGGCATCGCCTCGGCTTACGCCCCTATCGACCCAAACGACCGGCTCGGTCAATGGCTCGCGCAGGGCTTCCAGGCAGACATGGACTGGATGGCCCGCACCAAGGCCATGCGCCAAGATGTGCAGCAGCGTCTTCCCGGTTGCCAGAGCGTCGTTGTTGCTGCCCGCAACTACTACAGCGAGCGCCCGCCCAAGCCGGAAGGCGCCGCCGTAGGGCGCGTCTCGAATTACGCCTGGGGCCGCGATTATCACCGCGTGCTCGACAAGCCCATGAAGCGCCTCGCCCAGTTCATCAGCGAACTCCAAGGCGAGGGGCCCCGCGCCCGCTATAGCGTCGACGCGCAGCCCGTGCTCGAGAAGGCCTGGGCCGAACGCGCCGGCATCGGCTGGCAAGGCAAAAACAGCCTCATTCTGCGCAAGGGCCTCGGCTCCTACTTCTTTCTCGGCGCCGTGCTGACCACGCTCCCCCTCGCGCCAGACCCACCGGCCCTCGACGCTTGCGGCAGTTGCACCGCATGCCTGGATGCCTGCCCGACCGATGCCATCGTAGCGGCGAAAGTCGTCGACTCAAACAAATGCATTTCCTACCAGACCATCGAGAATCGCGGCGAGGTTCCCGAGGCCATCGCCCAGAAGCATGGCGATTGGGTCTTCGGATGCGACATCTGCCAAGAGGTTTGCCCCTACAACCGTAAAGCGCCCGTAACCGATGAAACCGGCTTCCATCCGCGCGAAAACCAGGCTTGGCTTCGTTTAGATCGCATTAAGTCAATGACTGATGAAGACCATCGCGCACAATATCGTGGAACCCCTCTTATGCGCCCAAAGGCCGCCGGGCTCCGCCGCAACGCCCACATAATTTAAATGATTCTTTAATCTAAGCAGCACGCAAACCCCGCAAAAGTGGTTGACCACGCCCTCCCTGTATGCTACGCTTGCGAGGCGTTCGGGGGGAATTCAAGGGCGCACAGGCGCGGTGCGGCGCCTTGCACGCTGTACTGCGCCGCGGCTTCAGGCAGGCATTCGATTTATTGGGAGTGGAACCATGGGCGAAAACCCATCATGCGAACGCTGCGCAACCTGTAAGTTCTGGCATCCTATCGGTCCTAAACTGGGCCAATGCCGCGCCGTCCCGCCCGCATGGCACATCGACTCCATCTTTTCCTACCCCATCACCCACCAATCCAGCGACTGCATCCACATCGAAAAAGAAGCCGAGCGCCCAATACCCGCCCCAGCCTACCGCCTCGCCGCCGGCGCCGAGTAGCGCCAGCCTCGAGACACGTGCCGCGGCGCCCTGTGCCAAGGCCGTCCGGCCTTGCCCGTATCCTTTCCGCGCATCAGCGGCACACCGCTGCATCTTGCAAATGAAGCTATAGACCGTTCACCGACAAGCCACGTCGCGTGTGTAGTTCTCGACAAGCGGTTACATGTGCGGCGACGAAAACGAACGGCTCCGGAGCCGCTGAATGAGGAGGCCGTGCATGGGGCTGAAGATGGCGGCGAGGACGAAGAGCGCGCCGCTGACGGTTGCCATGGCGCCTGCGATGCTGCCATCGATGAGCCAGGCGAGGCCGTATCCGGCGGCGGACGTGACGGCTCCGATGATGACGCTATAGACGAGCATCAGGGAAAGGCGGTCGGTGAGCATGTAGGCGGTGTTGGCGGGGACGATGAGCATGGCGACGACGAGGATGGCTCCGACGCTTTCGAAGGAGGCCACCGTCGTGAGCGACACGAAGGCCATGAGGACGTAGTGCCACACGCCCACGTTAATGCCCATTGACGCGGCGAGCGCGGGGTCGAATGCGCAAACCTTGAGCTGCTTGTAACACAGCAGGATGAAGACGAGGTCGAGTGCAAACACGATGCTCATGCTGATGGCCGTGCGGGGAATGGCGTACCCGAAAATGGAGACGGTGTCGAAGGGCGCGAATAGCAGTTCGCCGTGCAACACGTGGTCCGGATGAATGTGGACGCGGTCTGAATAGACGCTCATCAAGATAATGCCCGTGGCGAACAGTCCGGTAAAGGTGACCCCCATGGAGGCATCGCTTTGGAGGTGCCCGAATCGCTTGACGATGTCGGTGAGCACGACCGTCAGGACGCCGAAGGCGCCGGCCGCGGCGATCATGATGGCGAGATTGCGGCTGCCGCTGAGCAGGAACGCAGCGATGATGCCGGGCAACACGGCATGACTGATGGCGTCGCCAATCATGGCCTCGCGGCGCAGCACCAGCAGGCTGCCCACCATGCCGCAGGCGCCCGAAACGAGCGCGCCAATGAGGATGATCCATAGTGCGTCCGTCATGAGGGGCTTCCTTCGCCCGGTTTGGGAATGGCACGGGCGTGCGGATCCACCAGCGGATAGTCCAAGTCGGCCTCGAGCAAGGCAGCCAGTTCCGGCGTCAAGATGTGCTCGATGGTTTCGGCATCTTCATGCACCATTTCGGGGGGCAACTCGAGCTTGCGCGTCA
>CAZLBS010000325.1:3075-4939 GCA_964557505.1 uncultured Nitrospiraceae bacterium
GGGTGATTTCCGCGCCGCGCCGCTCGCCCTGGGCCGTGAGCCGGTACGCCCCCGATGCCATCTCGACGAATCCCTCGCGCATCAGCTGCTCGAGAATGACCACGATGCGGTGCAGCGGCAGGGCGCGCCACTCGCTGATTTCACTTGCCGTCGTGCGGCGCGCGAAATTGCGCTCGCGCTCGCCGAGCATGTACATCGTGCGCAGGATGTTCTCTTCGTTGGTGCGGCGTGTGAATTGCCGTTGGCGCCACCAGCGCCGCACGGAGCCCCGCTCGGGCGCGGCCAGCATGGACACGATGAAGATGAGCGTGATGGACACGACCATCCACGGGCCGGTGGGCATGCGGGGGGCCAGGTAGCTGATGTATGCCCCGAGCGCCCCGCCCATGCCTCCGATGCCCGCGGCGATCACGAGCATGCGCCCGAGCCGGTTGGTCCAATAGCGGGAAGCGGCGGCTGGCGTTACGAGCATGGCAGCCATGAGCACCACGCCAACGGCCTGCAACCCCACGGCGACCGCCAACACAATGAGCGTGGCGAGGATGGTTTCGAGTGCGCGGCGCGGCAGGCCGATGGCCTCGGCATACTCGGGGTCGAATGAAATGACCTTGAAGTCTTTGTAGAGCAAGAGCACGGCGCCAATGAGGATGACGCCGGCGGTCCCGAGGATATAGACGTCGCGCCCAATCAACGACGCGGCCTGGCCAAATAGGTAGCTGTCGAGGCCCGCTTGTCCCGCTTGGCCGCTGCCTTGGATATAGGTCAGCAGCAACATGCCGATGCCGAAGTAGACCGACAGCACCATGCCGAGCGCGCTGTCTTCCTTGACCCGGGTGTGCCTTACGATCAGGTCGATGCTGAGCGCCGCGAGCCAACACGCCACGACCGCTCCGAGCAGCATCACTTCGGTGTTCTTCGTGCCGCTGAGGAGAAAGGCGGCGCAGATTCCTGGCAGGGCCGCATGCGCCAGGGCATCGCCCAGCAGCGACCGTTTGCGCAGGAAGGCAAAGCACCCAAGCAAGCCTGCGCTCACGCCCAGAACAACGCAGCCAAACAGCACGTAGAGCGTGTTCACATTGGAAAATGTGAAGAAGCGAATAAAGGCGGGGAGTTCGTGGCTGGCTGTTTCCATTTAGACAAACTTAGGCAGGCGGCATTTTTCAAGTAAGAGGGGCAGTCTTTGTTTCCGGGAGAAGATGGCGGGCCTATTCATGGTCGGCCCTCGAGTAAGACGCTTGCTGCAATTGTTCGCCGACTTCCGCCAAGAGGTGCAGTTGTCCGCCATAAGCCTCTTGCAGGTAGGTTGGCTGCAGGACTTCGGCCGTTGGGCCATACGCGACTTTGCGCTGATTGAGCAGCATGGTCAGGTCAAAGTATTGCTCGACGGTCTGCAAATCATGGTGCACGGTAATGACCGTGCTGCCTTGTGCGCGCAGTTCCCGCAAGAGTTGAATGATGGCTTTCTCGGTGGAAGCATCGACGCCGGCGAAGGGCTCGTCCATGAGATATACGCGCGTCTCTTGCGCGAGCGCCCGGGCGAGAAAGACGCGCTGCTGCTGCCCGCCGCTCAGTTGACTGATCTGGCGGCTGGCCAGTTCGCTCATGCCGACCTTCGCCAGGCATTGCCGCGCGATTTCACGGTCTACTTTACGCGGACGCCCGAACAGCGAGAGGTATCCATAGCGGCCCATCAGCACGACATCGTAGGCTGTCGTGGGGAAATCCCAATCGACGCTGCCGCGCTGGGGTACATAGGCGACGCCTGTGCGGCCTTCCCGTGCGGGCCGCCCGAAGATGCGCACGGCGCCGGAGGCCAGGGGCACAAGGCCCATGATGGCCTTAATGAGCGTGCTCTTTCCCGCAC
>CAZLBS010000326.1:0-4938 GCA_964557505.1 uncultured Nitrospiraceae bacterium
GGACTCCAATTCACGCTGAACCAGGACACCTTGATGCATCCAAGGAGAACCCGCATTCATGACGCACGAAGCGCATCCGAACGATGGCGATGACGAACTCGTTTTCGCCGAAGAGCCGCACGCTGTCTCCGGACAGATCGCTCACGAGTCCAACACCTGGAAACTCCTGATCGTCGACGATGACCAGGAGGTTCACAATGTGACCCGCATGGTGCTCGCTGATTTCCGTTTCGCCGGGAAACCGCTCCATTTCGTGAGCGCCTACTCCGCGTCCGAAGCGCAAGACATCTTGCGCAATCACGATGACATCGCGGTGATCCTGCTCGATGTCGTCATGGAAACCGAAGACGCCGGGCTCAAGCTTGCAGCTTGGATTCGCGAGGACCTGCAAAACCGTTTCGTCCGCATTGTGCTCCGCACCGGCCAGCCAGGCATGGCCCCCGAGGAGCAAGTCATCCTGCAATACGACATCAACGACTATAAGAGCAAAACCGAACTCACCGTGACGCGGCTGTTCACCACCATTGTCGCGTCGTTGCGCGCCTACCGCGATATCATGACGCTGGAAGCCAACAAGAAAGGTCTCGAAAAAATCCTGGATGCCTCGGCGGGCATCTTCGAAATCCAGGCCATCGAACGCTTCGCGCAAGGGGTGCTCCAGCAACTGACCTCGCTGCTGCACCTCGAGGAAGATGCGCTCTACGCGAAGGCATCCGGCTTCGCCGCACACGGCAACGGCGGCGAAAAGCTCCGCATCTTTTCCGGCACAGGCGTGTACGCAGATTATATCGACAAGGATATCGATTCCGTGGTCGACGGCGAGATCCTCGACATGCTTTCCACCGCCTTGCGGGAGAAATGCGAAGTCCGGCTCGACAACAACCGGTATGCCGGCTACTTCCGAAGCGACAACGGCACCGAGAATCTGCTCTACCTGCAAGGGGTTCACGAAGACTTGCCCGAGTGGGATCGCTACCTGCTGAAGATTTACTGCAACAACGTGGCCATCGCCTTCGACAACATCAGCCTCAACAATGAAATCAAGGATACGCAGCGGGAAATCATCTTCAAGCTCGGCGAGATTGTGGAGACGCGGTCGCGCGAAACCGGCAATCATGTCAAGCGCGTCGCGGAATACAGCGTCATTCTTGCCAAGAAACTTGGCATGAGTCAGGAAGAAATCCAAGGCATTCGCTTCGCATCGCCCATGCACGACGTGGGCAAGGTAGGCGTACCCGATGCGATTCTCAATAAGCCCGAGCGCTTGACCGACGACGAAATGGAACTGATGAAGTCGCACACGACGATTGGTCATGACATGCTCAGTTCCTCTTCCCGCGAGTTGCTCAAGACAGCCGCGGTCATCGCCCTGCAGCACCACGAACGCTATGATGGCACGGGGTATCCTCACGGCCTGGCTGGGGACGCCATCCATATCTTGGGACGCATCACGGCTATCGCCGATGTCTTCGACGCGCTCGGCGTCGAACGCAGCTATAAGCATGCCTGGAGCGACGAAGATATTCTCGCCTATTTTCGCGAAAACCGCGGCAAGCACTTCGACCCCAAGTTGACGGATCTCTTCTTCGAATGCGTCGATGAATTCATCGCTGTACGCAATGCGTTTCCCGACGTGATCAAGTAAAGCGGGCGGAATATGGCGGGGGGCCGCGGGGAACTGCATCGTTCCCCCGCGGCCCCCATACGCGTGTGTACGAGTTGGCCTGTAAGCCGAGTTCTGTCATAAGGCCTGCGCCGAGGCGCAAACCTCGAGGCGGCCATTCCTCTGGGGCGCATGTCGCCATACGCCTCTAGCGGCCTACCCGGGAGCGGCGCGGGCCACGCCATGGCTCCCCTATTTGGCCTTGCGTCGGGTGGGGTTTAGCCAGCCGGCCTGTCGCCAGACCGCTGGTGCGCTCTTACCGCACCATTTCACCCTTGCCTGTGTCCTGCTTTGCCGTTGCAAAACAGGACCATCGGCGGTGTTGTTTCTGCGCCACTTTCCGTCGGGTCGCCCCGCCTTGGCGTTACCAAGCACCCTGCCCTGCGAAGCTCGGACTTTCCTCGACACGCCGAAGCATGCCGCGGCCGCCCGGCCAACTCGGACGCTCTCATTGTAACGCATTGCCCAGCAACGAATGGCGGCACCTCACTTCCAAGCATCCGCCATGACGAATCGAATCTCGCCGCCCTCGGCAATGGCGCCGTGTTCCAGCTGCCATCCATCGAGTTTTTCACCATTGACGTACACCTCGGCAGCGTACATTCGGCCCGGGGCATAGTTCTCCGCAATAATGGTCAGGTCATGTGCACCCATGTCGACGACTGCCTTCTCGAACAACGGGGCGCCGATTTCATACCGGCTGGTTCCCGCCACTGGATACAGGCCCAAGGCGCTCCAGACATACCACGCGGACAAGGTACCGCCATCGTCGTTGCCGTCGAGTCCGACCGGGTTCGCGCCATGTTTGGTGTCCAGAACCCAGCGCACCCATTTCTGCGTCAAGTCTGGCCGTCCTGCTGCATTGAACAGGTATGCCGTGTGAATGCTCGGCTGATTGCCATGCCAGTAATACGCATTTGGCGACCAGCGGCCGAGGCCTTCAGGCGCCTCTTCGAAAAAGGTGTTCAACTCCCTGGCGAACTGTTCAGGACTGTCGAACAGGCTCACCAGCCCGTCCGCGTCGTATGGCGCTGGAAAGCGCCACTGCCAGGCGCTGCCCTCGACATAATCATTGGTAAGCTCGCCTTCAAAATCCCAGTAGGTCAGCAGTTTTCGGTCGAAGGGCTCTTGCCATGTACCGCTGGCCATGCGTGGCTGAAAGAAATCTGTGGCCGGATTAAAGGTGTTTGCATAGTTTTTACTTTGCGCGCGGAACATGGCCGCGTCGCCGTCATGCCCCAGCGCCTCCGCAAGATTGGCAATCGCCGTATCCGCCCAGGCGAATTCGGTCGTGCGCGCGACAGCCTCGCTCATCCGGTCCGCCGCACAGTAGCCCAGGTCCAGATAGTAGTCGACGCCTTCACGCCCGCTGAATGCGTGTTCGCGAGGGACCGGCGCTGTCGCCGTGAGGGTCATCTTCTGGTACGCCCGCCCGGCATCGAAGCCCCGCAGCCCCTTGAGGTATGCGTCCGCGATCACAATATCGGCAGGCGTACCCAGCATCGAATTGGTATAGCCATGTCCGGAAGGCCAGCGAGGAAGATAGCCGCCCTGCTCGCTCATCGCGATAAGCGAGCGGATCATGTCCACGTGCCCGCCCGGCGCAATGAGCGTGTAGAGTGGGTGCGTGGTCCGGAAGGTATCCCACAGCGACATGTCCGTGTAGTAGTCGAACCCCTGTGCCTGATGCACCTCCTGGTCGAAGCCGCGGTACTCCCCGTTCACATCCGTGTATATGGTGGGCATCTGGAAACAGCGGTAAAGGGCCGTATAGAAGATGCGGCGCTGAGTCTCGGCGCCGCCCTCGATATCAATCCGTCCGAGCACCTCTTCCCAGGCGTCCTTGGCTTCGCGCAGTACCGTGCCGAAGGGCTTGCCGCCGGTTTCTGCCGCCGCATTCGCCTGCGCATTGGCCAAACTCACAAAGGAAATCGCCAACCGCAGTTCGATGGCTCTTTGTGCGGGGCGCTGTGCGAACGTCAGTTCCACCCCAAGGTCATTGCCCGATGCCTCCGCTTCACCCCGGATGACCTGCGCCTCGCTCCAGAAGCCGTGTTCCTCCACGGGCTCGCTCAACTCGGCATGGAACCATGCCTTGCTGCCGCCGTAGCGCCCGGAAAACGAGCCAAATGTGCGCGCGTGTCCCTGTACCACGCGTCCATCCTCAGCGACCCGTACCCAGCCGTCCTCAGCCGGGCGGTCCCCCAGCGCGTTGGCGACATCTATCCGCAGGCGGGGCCGCACGCCCGGATCAAATGTGTAGCGGTGAACCCCAACGCGGCGTGTCGCCGTCAGCTCGGCCAGGACACCCGGCTCATCCAAGCGCACCGCATAGTAGCCGGGGAATGCCTTTTCATTTTCATTCGAAAAGTAGAGAGCACGCGCTTCACGCGGCACGGCCGGTTCAATGGGATCGGCCGCGGGCGTGACCAAAAAGTGCCCGCCATCGACAGCGCCCGTGCCCACGAGCCGGGTGTGGCTGAAGCCAAGCAAGCGGTCGTCGCCATACCAATAGCCCGACTTGTTGAGGGCTTCCTCGCCGGTAAGCCAATGCACCGTATCCGGACTCAGGCGAACCATGCCAAACGGCGCGCAGACCCCTGGAAAGCTGTTGGCCGACATCCACGGCCAGCCCCCCGTGCCGATAAACGGATCGACCCACTTGCCAATGTTGCCGGGCAGCGCGGGCGTCTGAAGGGAAGGTGTGCGCGAAGCAATGCCCTGATGCCGCCATGCAAGCGCCCCTGCGCCAGCGGCTAGAAGCAGCGCCGCAACAACAATGACGGACAGCACAACCATGGCAATTCGTCTTAGCAGCCTCACACGAAGTCTCCAACGTTTTCTGGGCGGGCGGCTCCCGGCGCGATTCTGAATGCCGCCGCCCCGCAGTGGTAAGATAGCGCTTGCCGTACACAGTCATATGCCAAGAAGGCAGCACGCAGCAATACGCCGCCGGCGTCAAGGGGTTGTCTCGAGTCATCCATGAAGAAAGTATTGGTCGTTCATCCCGGCGAGGAAACCCGCACCGAGCAGGTGCGCGTCCTCTGGACAGATATTGAAATCACCGCGGTTGGGTGCGGCGGCGACCCTGCCCGCGCACGCGCCATCATTGAAGAGCACGACGGCAAGGTCGACAGCATTGGCCTTCAGGGCATCCCTGCCATGCTCTCGCTCGGCCCAGCCCAAGCCCCCCACGCGGAAGGCGTGGCATTGCTCCAGGCCGCGAAGCACACGCCCATTGTAAACGGCGACGGCGTCCGGGCGGGACTTGAGCG
>CAZLBS010000327.1:0-4917 GCA_964557505.1 uncultured Nitrospiraceae bacterium
CCGCAAGACGAAGCCCGCCATCCCGCTTCTCCAACGCAGCGCGCACGCGCAGCAGTTCCCGCAAAATCGCGCTGCTCACGTAAGTCACCTCGTTCATATTGAGCAGCAAGTGGGTCCGCGGCGATTCGGCGATGTAGGCATCCAGGGCAGCGCCAAACGAAGCAGCATTCGAGGCATCGAGCCGGGTCTCGCCGGCGACCGTGCCAATCACGATGGGTCCGTACAGGTCGAAACGAATCATGGTCTATCCCCCGTCCCAGGCGCGCATGTTGTGCATGACCTGCGCGAAAGGTTGCTGCATGCCCACGGGCAAATGCAATGCTAGTCGGTATAGAATCGCCCACAGACGGCGGCCGAGGCCAAACGCTCGAGGAGCTCGTTCGAAATGGTCCGTCCACCGCGCCAAGAACAGCGCGTACACGTCGCGCGTTTGATGCGGCGGCGGCCTGTCGACATCTACTTTACTTATATGCCCGGCAAGTCCATGTCGCATGGGCTCGAGTTTTGCCGGGGCAAACGCCCCCTCTTTGACCTGCTCCTTCCCAATCCTGCGCGGCAACTCGAACAGCTATCGGCGGAACTGACGCCTGCCTGCCAGGCGCCCCCCGCGGCGGATACCCATGCGCCACGTTGGGTGCGGCTCGTGTTTCGGCTCGTTTTCGGCGCCCTCGTGTATTGGAGCGAATTGGCGCCGGGGCCTGCTTCAAGCCTCCATTTCCCCGGCGTTGCCGCCACGAGCGAACGCCGTTATTGGCTTGCGGCCGCGGGCCGCCCATCCAAGCGATCGA
Organism: uncultured Nitrospiraceae bacterium; assembly: GCA_964557505.1. GTDB lineage: Bacteria > Hydrogenedentota > Hydrogenedentia > Hydrogenedentales > CAZLBS01 > CAZLBS01. The sequence continues at coordinate 789 of CAZLBS010000327.1, forward strand.
TCGTCTTGGTCTCGATGAGGCAGGCGGGTTCACAAAGCGCGCATAGAAGCGGCGGCTCATATGACGTCAATTGGATGTGCCTTAGCGCACATGAAGCCGAACAGCTCCGAGACGGGCTTCGCCAATTGCTCGCCGAGATGGACGACGCAGCCTCTCGCGAAGGGCAGAAGGGAGAATCGACGCAGCTTACACGTGAGCCGTAAAAGCTGCCAGGCGTTCGGAAAATGCGGGGTCGGCAATAATTCCGGCCGCTTCTAAATCGAATCCGCGCACGATGCTGCCGAGGCTTCGGCCCAGCCCGGGAATCGCGATATCGCCCGCAAGCTCGTACAGCCCCGCGCAGAGAAATCCACGTTCCGTAAGGTCGGGGTCCGGAACGACCAGCCCGCGTTCGCGAATGATGCGATCGCCATACAAGAGAATGTCAAGGTCAAGCGTGCGTGGCGCATACGCATCTTCGCCGCGCGAACGACCGCATGCCGCTTCAATCGTGCGCAGGATGCGAAACTTCAGGGCGCGCGGCGGAATGGCTGTTTCAATGGCGCACACCCCGTTCAGGTAGTCGGGCTGCTCAGGCCGCCCAATGGCCCCGCTTCGGTAAAAAGTGGATACCCCCTCAATAAGCGCTTGGCGTGAAAGGAACTCCAGCCCTTTCGGAACGTAGATGTCTGCGTCGATGTTTGAGCCAATGCTTATAAATGCGCGCATGCTTTCCGATCCTTGTATCCCGGGGGAGCCTTCACGAGGCAGGCCGTCTGCGGCGCACCGGCACGCGTCTCGCCCCAAGATACGCCGCCGCTGCCTGTTGAGCTAACCAGAATGCTACGGCCGTTCCCGCACGATATGCACCGCGACGCTCTCCGCGAACCGAAGCGCGCCGGGCTTGTCAATGACGACTTCGCACCGGCTGATCTGCCTTGGCCCCAAACAAATGCGGGCAATCTGCTCGGCGAGATGCTCGATGAGCTGGAAATTCGACCCCTCCACCATCGTGTGAACGGCGTTTTTTACGTCCTTGTAATTCACCGTATCATCAATGCGGTCCGTCTCGCAGGCCGTCCGCAAATCGCCATATAGCGTAATGTCGATATAGACGTCTTGCTTTTTCTCCCGTTCTTCCGGATAGATGCCAATGATGCAGCGTGCGTGCAACCGCCGGATGTAGATGCGGTCCAGCACCCGGCGTTCCTGCGCGATGTCCCACTCAGCCATACATCGAACCCTTCATATGGTAGCCTCCGTCTACGAAGATTACTTGACCGGTAACGAATTCGCTCAGCGACAAAAACACTGCCGCCCGCGCAATGTCTTCCGGTCCGCCATAGGTTTGCATGGGATTGGTATGCGCAAGCGCCTCGAGATGCGATTCGTCTTTGCCAGGCGGCGGCAGTACCAGCCCGGGTGCGATTCCATTGACGCGCACCGCGGGCGCGTACTCGAGGGCGGCCATACGCGTCAAGCTGAACAGCATGCGTTTACTTAGGTGGTAAGCCGCATGCGCACGGTCGTATTCGAGATAGCGCGTATCGAGCATGTTGATCACGCTCGCCGCTCCGGGCCGTCCGTCCCTATCTTGTGCAGCCGCCGCACGCATCAATTGCAATGGACCATATGCATGAATCTGAAGATTCGTCAGCAACTCTTCCCATGTGAACACATGAAGCTGACTCTCCAGAAAAATAGATGCGTTGTTTATGAGAATGTCGACGGGGCCAGCCAGCGCCACGGCCCGATGCATCAGGGCCTCGGCGGCATGCCTGTCCGACACGTCCGCCTGAACGGTCCAAGAGTCGACGCCCAGCGCCTGAAGCTCGGCCTGGGTGGCCTCTGCCTCATCGCCCGACCGGCTGTAATGAATCACAACATTGGCGCCCTGCTCCGCGAGCGAGAGAGCCATCTGTTTTCCTAGGCGCTTGGCCGCGCCGGTTATCAGTGCCGTGCGGCCTTCGAGCGGTCGATTCATGCGGAACGCAGCATCCTCTTGTTATGCCAGGCATAAACAAGGGCGAACCGCTATGTTGCTGGTCCGCCCTCTGATTCAGCAATTAAACGCCCCGCCTGGGCATGATTATTCTTCGGGTTCAGACGCCCCCTCGTCTTCGCTTTCTCCACGAGGCGGCGCCTGGGCCGCGGCATCGGCAACGTCTTGAGCCGGCAAGATGATGGGGGTGACGCCCTCGGCGCCGCCGGACATCATCGACATCATGCCGCCCATGCCCGCATCGCCCACGTTGATCGAGCGCATGAGCAAGACCCCCACAATTTGCCCTTTGGCATCAAAGGCAGGCGCCCCCAAGCCCGCCCGCGTCTGCTGCGTGCCCGGGATGTAGAACATGCGCGGGCGTTCCACGATGGCCTCGATCCGTTCAAGCGACACGCTATAGACGCGCTGCGCAACCCGTCCCAGACGATTGACCACGATGACCTCGTCCAGCAATTCCGCGGAACTGCTCGCAGCCAAATCGACATACGGCAATGCTTCGCCCGGCGCTTCGAGAGGACGCACGAACGAAAGGTCAAGATCGTTGTCCCGCAGCACTTCCTCGGCATCGAGTTCTGTGCCATCTTCCAACATAATCTTGATGTCAGTCGCCTTGCTTTCAAAATCCATGTCGCCGAACATGCCCCCCATATTGGCCAGCATGCTCGTTGGATCCGTGCCCGTGAGCGAAATCACCGTCAACCCGTCCGGCCCAATCATGGTACCGGTCACTTCCGATTTTGCTTCGTCCTCTTGCGAGCCCATCATCGGACTCGAGAACTTGGTCTCGATGACCAGCTTTACGGTCACCACGGCTGTTTTGCGCTGCTCGAGCACCGCACGGCCGGCCGCTGCCATGTCTGCTGCTGCGGCCGAGGTCATTGCGAAAACAAGGCCTGCGGCCAATATCCATCGATACATAGAAGGTTCCCCCACAACTCGGTTTAGTCAATCAACGCAGACGCGGCATGTGCGTTACGCGATCGTGTCCCACTTCGGCTCGATTTCCAAAAACAAAGTATAGATGCCGCGCTTCACTTTGAAGACCACCGCCTTCGGCGCGGCCTCCGTTACACCATCCATCACGGCTTCGATGGTTTCGACATTCGGCGTCGGCTGACCATTGATTTCTACAATCAAATCACGTACGCGAACGTCGCCCAAATCCGCCCATCCGCCAGATTCAACGCTTTCGACCAGGACACCCGCCTGATCCTGTTCCCACTCTTCATCGGCCTTGTCGAAAAAGCTGATGTCCCGCACGGTGAATTCAAACTTGATGTCTTCATACTTCGCCATCTCCCGGTTCTCTTTCGGAGATTCGATGAGTTCGATGGGAAGCGTCTTGCGGCTGCCATCGCGAATGACCGCAAATTCCGCCTTCGTGCCAATCTTGTATTGGCGGACGAGGGTCGGGAGTTCCTCGTAGTCTTCCTCCGCCGAGGCCTCAAGCTCCAGCCCATCAAGGGCGACGACCAAGTCTCCCACCTCGAGCCCGGCTTCTTCGGCAGAACTGCCAGCATACACCTGCGTGACGCGAAAACCGGTCAAGTCTTCGTCGCCCAAGTGCTTCGCGAGATCGCGCGTGATCACTTGCGTTTCGGCCGGAAGCCACGCCTTGCGCACTTCACGGCCTGGCTCGTCGAGTTCCTCGATCCCAACTTCGACGACGGTAATGAACGCTTCCTGCTCGCGCTCGAATTCGACAAGGACCGGCACCGGCTCTTCAGCGCCCTCGGTCAATTCCGCGGTGCGCTCCCGGAGATCCTCGTAGTTCACGACGGCATTGCCATCGAGCGCGATGATGATGTCATCAGACCGCAAGCCCGGGCGCGCCTCGCCCGCCGGCCCGCCCGTGCGCACCGATGTAACTTTGACCCCTTCGGTCGTTTCGCGCTTCATTTCCTTCGCCATGATCGTCGAGATGTCGCGCACGGTCATTCCCCAATGCCGCAATTCTTTCTCGCGGGGCGCCGCCTTCTCGCGCTCGCTTGGGGTTACCGTCATCGTCTGCCGTTCGCCATCGCGCAACACAACCGCTTCCACCGGCTCGCCAATGGGCAGCTCGGCGATGTATTGGTTGAGAAGCGGCAGTTGTTCCGCGAACCGCACATCTACCTCGCGTTCTCCGATCTCTACCAAATAATC
>CAZLBS010000328.1:0-4910 GCA_964557505.1 uncultured Nitrospiraceae bacterium
GCACACATGGCCATGCTGCGCACGCTCATCCGCGAGCGGCAGCCCGAGAGTGCAGCGGCCATGGACGAACTCCTCTCCTGGGTGCTCGTCGCTATGTTCCCCATCGGCACGGAATGCAGCGACCCCGGCCGGAATCACCCCGAATACCGCCGCACTGAACTTGCCCATGGACACCTCGTGAAGCTCGAGACCGCTCAAGCGGATTTCGAAACGCGCGTCGACTGGGAGCGCACGTTCATCGCCGGCGCCTCGAATTCCATGGCCGCTCAGGCCGATATCGCCGCGGTCGTCACGCGCCGGATGGAACGCGCGATTGTCCGCCTCAAGGAGCAATACCCGGACCTCGAGACCACGGTGATGCTCCCCTTCGTCAACCGGCTGAGCGACACCCTCTACGTCATGGCGCGCGTCCTCGAGGGGGATCGACACGAACCCGTCAACTACGGGTTGCTCGAGTAGGCCAAGCCGCAGGCCAGCAGGCCATGCATTGTCCTTTCCGTTCGAATCCGGCCAATCCGTGTTCCACTTACGGCAGACTAACTCGCCATTTCCATGCCTGCCAGGTCGGGCCGCATGATCTCGATAAACTTTTGCGCAGGCCGGCTGATGGCGCGGCCCTTGCGCAACACCAAGCCATAGGTGCGTTTGGGGAAATACTTGCCCACGGGGTGCACGTGCAAATCTTCCTTGCCGGTAATGCAGATATCCATGACGATGCTGATGCCAAGTCCGAGCCGCACGTAGGTTTTGATGACCTCGTAGCCGCCCACCTCCAGCTTCACTTCATAGGGCAGGCCATGCTCCGCGAACACATACTCGAGCATGCGCCAGGTGCTCAGGTGCTTTGGCGGAAGGATGAGCGGGTGCTGACTGATGTCGCGCAGCGTTATGCGCTTCCGGTTCGCGAGCGGATGATTCGGCGCCGTGATGAGCACTGGGTCATACGACACGATCGCGTGAAAGCCCAAATCATCGGGCGTGTCCAGCAGCGGCCCGACGGCGAAGTCCACGTCGCCTTCACGCAAGAGTTGCAGCCCCGCTTGCCCCGTCACGTTGTGCAGCCGCACGTCGATGTCTGGAAACGTGTTCAGAAAGTGCTCGACGAACGGCGGCAACACATATTGAATGGTCGACCCGCCCGCGGCAATGCTGACCGTGCCATGGTCGAGCGAATCGCGCCGCGCGAAAAACTCTTCATCCAAGCTGTCCAGCGCCTCGACTAGCGGGCGCGCCAAGTCGTACAGCGTTTCGCCGTCATGCGTCAGCGCTATCCGCGGCCCCTTCCGCTCGAACAGCGTCGTGCCCAACTCCTCTTCCAGCGCCTTGATTTGCAGCGACACCGATGGCTGGCTCAGGAACATCAAGTCCGCTGCCTTCGAGATGCTTTTCGTGCGCGCCGCGTAACAGAATCCGCGCAGCTGTTGCAGCCGGTTTTGCTTGTATCGGAGCGCAGGCCCTGCCATCATCGCAATCCTTGTTTATGCCGTTTCTGCGGGCAGTTGCACGCTGTTTCATGTGCAAGCAGACGTCATTATAGGCTGCGTCAATATCTATCATTGAAACAATTGTCTTGTCAAATAGTTAGCGGCTCGCTAAACTACTCCCCTCGAAACGGGAGCAGTATGCCGATAATGCGCTGCAAACAGCAGTGCGCAACTTGGAGAGGGGGCCTCACGCATTATGGCCACGGTTACCGATACAGCAACGCTTGAAACACTTAAGTCAGAGGGCATCGAGATCCTCGGTCCTGTGACGCCCGAACAAGCCGAAATATTGACCCCCGACGCCATTCGCTTTGTAGCGGGGCTGCACCGGGCCTTTAACGCCCGCCGTCAAGAATTGCTCGCCGCCCGCATGGAGCGTCAGGAGCGGCTCGATGCCGGCGAATGGCTCGACTTTCTCCCCGAAACCAAAGACATCCGCGAGGGGGACTGGAAAGTAGCGCCGATTCCCCACGACCTGCAGGACCGCCGCGTGGAAATTACCGGCCCGGTCGACCGCAAGATGGTCATTAACGCGCTCAACTCCGGCGCCAAATGCTTCATGGCCGACTTCGAAGACTCGAACTGCCCAAGCTGGTCGAACAATCTTAACGGCCAGATCAACATGCGCGATGCCGTGCGGGGAACGATCGAGTTCCACCAGGCCGACGGCAAACACTACAAGTTGAACGACGAAATCGCGGTGCTGCTCGTGCGCGCCCGCGGCTGGCACCTCGATGAGCGCCACGTTCTCATCGACGGGGAGCGCTGCTCCGGCTCGCTCTTCGACTTCGGCCTCTACTTCTTTAATAACGTAAAGGCCCTGCTCGACAAAGGCAGCGGCCCCTACTTCTATCTCCCGAAGCTGGAAAGCCATCTCGAGGCGCGGCTGTGGAATGACGCATTCGTCAAGGCGCAAGACGACCTCGGCATTCCGCAAGGGACCATCCGCTGCACCGTACTCATCGAGACCATTACCGCTGCCTTCGAGATGGATGAGATCCTCTACGAATTGCGCGATCACATGGCCGGGCTCAACTGCGGACGCTGGGACTACATCTTCAGCTTCATCAAGCGCCTGCGCAAGAAGGAAGGCTACACGCTGCCCGACCGCTCGCAGGTCACAATGACCGTCCCGTTCATGCGCTCGTACTCCTTGTTGTGCATCAAGACCTGCCACAAGCGCGGCGCCAGCGCCATTGGCGGCATGGCCGCGCAAATCCCCATCAAGGGCGACCCCGAGCGCAACGAAGCCGCCATCGCCAAGGTGCGTGAAGACAAGCGCCGCGAGGCCACCGACGGCCATGACGGCACCTGGGTCGCCCACCCCGGCCTCGTCCCTATTGCCATGGAAGAGTTCGACAAGGTCATGACCACGCCCAACCAAATACACCGCCTGCGCGAGGATGTCGAAGTGACGGCCGAAGACCTCCAGCGGCTGCCCGAGGGCAGCATCACGGAGGAAGGCGTCCGCCACAACATCCGCGTCGGCGTTCAATATATGGAAGCCTGGCTTCGTGGAACCGGATGCGTGCCCCTCTACAACCTCATGGAAGACGCGGCGACCGCCGAGATCTCCCGGACGCAGTTGTGGCAGTGGCTGCATAGCGATCAGGGCGTGCTCGACGATGGCCGCAAGCTGACGCTGGATCTATTCCACCAGTTCTTCGAGGAAGAGATGGACCGCATCCGCCAGGAAGTCGGGGAAGAACGCTTCGAGAACGGCAAGTTCGATGAAGCGGCCGCCATGTTTAAGGAAATTAGCGAGAGCGACACACTGGAAGAATTCCTGACGCTCCGGGCCTACGAAAAGGTCGACTAAGTCAACGCGTCAGGAGAAAGGAGCACCTGCTGTCATGTCGGAACACAAGCATCATATGATCGACCCGCATAGCCGCGACGGCATCCGCCAGGCGAGCGTGGAAAAGATCAAGAAGGAATGGGAAAGCGACCGCTGGAATGGCATCGAGCGCGGCTACTCGGCCGAGGAAGTGGCTCACTACCGCGGCACGCTGCAGATTCAATACACCCTTGCCGACCACACGGCGAAAAAGCTTTGGCGCTATCTCGCCAAGGAAGACTATGTCAATGCCCTCGGCGCGTTGACGGGCAACCAAGCCGTACAGATGGTCGCGGGCGGCCTAAAGTCGATCTATCTCTCGGGCTGGCAGGTAGCGGGCGACGCCAACCTGGCCATGCAGATGTACCCTGACCAGAGCCTCTACCCGGCCAACTCGGCCCCGGCGATCTGCAAGCGCATCAACAATGCCCTCATGCGCGCCGACCAAGTCTCGATGCTCGACGACCGCAAGGAAGAGCATCTCGATTGGTTCCAGCCGATCGTGGCCGACGCGGAAGCGGGCTTCGGCGGCGTGCTCAATGCGTACGAGTTGATGCGTGAATTCATCGAAGCGGGCGCCGCGGGCGTGCACTTCGAAGACCAGCTCTCGTCGGCCAAGAAGTGCGGCCACATGGGCGGCAAGGTGCTCGTGCCGACGCAAGAATTCGTCAGCAAGCTGAAGGCCGCGCGCCTCGCGGCAGACGTTTGCGGCGTGCCGACCGTGCTCATCGCCCGTACCGACGCCGACAGCGCCAAGCTCCTCACCAGCGACATCGACGAGCGCGACCAGAAGTTCTGCACCGGCGATCGCACGGAAGAAGGCTTCTTCCGCATCAATGGCGGCCTCGACTGCGCCATCGACCGCGGCCTTTCCTACGCGCCGTACTGCGACATGATCTGGTGCGAAACCTCCACGCCGGATCTCGACGACGCCAAAAAGTTTGCCGAGGCCATCCACGCGAAGTTCCCGGGCAAGTATCTGGCGTACAACTGCTCGCCCTCGTTCAACTGGCGCCGCAACCTCGACGAAGCGACCATCGCCAAGTTCCAGCGCGAACTCGGCGCCATGGGCTACAAGTACCAGTTCGTCACGCTCGCCGGCTTCCACGCCCTCAACCTCAGCATGTTCAAGCTGGCGCTGGGCTACAAGGCCGAAGGCATGGCGGCGTACTCGCGCCTCCAGGAAGAAGAATTCGAGTTGGAGCGCACGAAGAACTACCGCGCCGTCAAGCACCAACGCTTCGTCGGCGCCGGCTTCTTCGACAACTTGAGCCAGACCGTGACCGGCAACAACAACCTCTCCGCGCTCGACGGCTCGACCGAGGAAGCCCAGTTCGAAGAGGAAGAGGAACCGGCGGCCGCCAAGTAGTCTCCGGCTACACGACGTTCCACACCCATACCCATCCACACCGGCGAGGCGGGAAGCGTGAGTTAAGCGCTTCCCGCCCTCGTTTTTGGGGACCGGCTCGCGGCGCAAGCTTTCGGGAGCGCGGCGCCTCGCGCCTCACCCCGGCCCAAAGCAGCTTCGTTTGCTCATCTCCGTTCGCTGATGATCACCAGGAAGAACTCATCGCTCAGGTCGCCATTAG
>CAZLBS010000329.1:0-2541 GCA_964557505.1 uncultured Nitrospiraceae bacterium
CTTGTTGCTGCCCGCGCGCAAGCCAAACACCGCCACAGACTCTTCGTCCATGGATGCCTCGCCCGGCATGGTCATCGTGGCGGCGTTTCGTTCATTCACCTGAATGGCCGCCGTTGCCGCCTCCTCAGCCTCGCCGCTCACGAGCAAGCTGAATATGCCCGGCGAATCCACCTCGAGCTGATACTCAATGAGCCCGGGCACGTGACTCGCCTTCACCTTCTTGCCTGCCGCGACGCCCTCGCCGAAAACAAGGTTGCTCCGCCAATAGGCGGTCAGCGGGATGTCTGTCCGCGCCCCCTCCGAGGACGCATCGACCTCGAGGGTCTGCGCCTGAATCTCTGGGATTTCGACGGGTGCCTGCTGCTCGCCCGCGGCGCCCTGTGCAGCCGCCGCGAACGGCACGCTCAGCACTACTCCACACAATACGGCAAGGCGAAGGAAAATCATGGCCGGCTCCCTTGATGATGTCGGCTGTTGTTGCGATGTCTGTTGCCGGCGCCGCATGCTCCGTGAGACGCGGCTCGGCCTTACTTGACGGTGGCTGGCTCGCCATCCCACCCGGGCCCATACAGCACCCGGCCCGGCGTGGCGTTCGTGTGTTCGCCGTCCTTGACGACGGCCTCGCCATTCACGAACACATGCACGACGCCCTCGGCCATCCGCGTGGGCGCTTCCACCGTGGCCCGGTCAATGACGGCGTTCGGATCGAAGACCACCACATCCGCGAAATACCCGGGCTTCAATTGCCCGCGCTGGCGCACACGCAGTTCCTGTGCGGGCATTTTGGTCAGCCGGTAGATGGCCTCTTCCAGCGGAATGATGCCTTCCTCGCGCACGTATTTGCCCAGCAGTCTGGCGAAGGTTCCGTAGCCGCGCGGATGCACCTTCGGGAAGTAGGCCTCGGTACCGGGCGTGAAGCTGCGCGCATCCGACCCGAAGCTCATCCAGGGGATCGCTACCTTCTTCCGGATGTTGTCTTCATTCATGCTGAAGTACAGCGTAACCACGCGCGTGTTGTCCTCCACCACGAGGTCGATGATGGTTTCCTCGGGCGGTGTGCCGCGCTTCGCGGAAATTTCCGCAATGCTCATGCCCGCGTACTGCTGGAGGTCTGGGTTGGCAAACTCGATCGGCACGATGCCCTCGGGGCAGGCCGCCGCACGCAGCATGTTCTCCCACTCGTCCGATTCGGCCTGCATTTCGCGGAGCACTTGCGCGCGGGTTTCCGGATCCTTCAGCCGGGCGATCATCGCGTCATGGCCGCCGTCCAACACCCAGGGCGGGAAGCAGGAAGTGAGCCCCGTCCCGCTGAAGTGATAGGTGTACATGTTCGCACTGACCGGCAGGCCCTCCCGGCGGGCCGATTCAATGAGCGCGATGGCATCGTCCAGCTTGTGCCAGTTGGGTTCGCCCAGCGCCTTGAAGTGGTAGACCTGCCCGCGTACCCCCGAGTCGCGCATGACGCCAAGGAATTCCTCGAGCGACTCGAGCAGCGTGATGCCTTCGCTGCGGATGTGCGACATGTAAATGCCGTCGTATTCGGCGGCAACCTCGGCCATGGCCGCCAACTCGTCCATGGGGGCATAGATGGCCGGCGCATAGATAAGCGACGACCCCAGGCCAAACGCGCCGTCGAGCATCGCCTGCCGCACCAGCTCGCGCATTGCATCCAGCTCTTCCGGCGTGGCTTCGCGGTTGTCCATGCCAATCACATTGATGCGGATCGTGGTGGCGCCCACGAGCGAGGCCACGTTGGGCGAAACGCCCTGCTGCTCCATGAGCGCCAGGCCCTCGGCGAGCGTATTCCAAGGCCCGGCGAACACGCCGAAGCTGTTCGCGATGGCCGGGTCGTTCTTCATTTTTTCACTGGTAGGCCCGAGCGTCCATCCTTCGCCGAAGAGTTGCAGCGTTACGCCTTGCATCACGTCGCTCGCCGCGCGCCCGTCGTCGAGCATGGTCATCGCGCCCCAGCTCAGCATGTTGCTGAAGCCAGGGGAGACCGCATGCCCGCTCGCGTCGATTTCGCGTTCGCCTTCTGCCTCGAGGGGTGCGCCAATGGCCGCAATGGTTTCGCCCTGAATGGCCACGTCGCCCACGTAAGGCTGCTCGCCGCTGCCGTCGTAGATCGTGCCGCCTCGAGTTATCAGGTCGTAGTCTGCGGCACTCGCCCAGGCTGCCAGGGTCGCCACCAATATGAATGCAACAAACAAGCGCATGCGTCGGGGTCTCCAGGTTATTCGTTCGTTGGCCGTGGCCAGTCTTGAATCAGCGTGGGAATCAACCGCGTCCCGTCATGCGGGCAGTACTCGGTCGTGAATGGAAACAGGCGGCTGCATTCCGGGCAGCCCCGCATCAGGTCCGTTGCTCGAAAGTCAGACTTCGGCCCGAGCCAATCCGCGCGCAACGCCGCTTGCTCCGGCGTCAACTCGCCGCCGGTTTCTTCCATCGGCAGCACGCGCACATGCGGATCCTCGACGAGTTCCACCGCGGCCGTCTTGTCCGTGCCGCGCTGGGTATACGCCACCTCGACGATGTCGCCCG
>CAZLBS010000329.1:2551-3869 GCA_964557505.1 uncultured Nitrospiraceae bacterium
CGCCCGGCTGCCGTTCCGCCAGCAGCGCCGTAATCGCCTCCATGCTGTCGATGGGCGTCCCGGCAATGGAGGTGATCGTGTCCCCGCGTGAAATGTTCGCCACATATAGCGGCGTGCCGCGAACGGTATTGCCTTCGAGGAAAGCGCCCGCCTCGCTAAACGTGGCGGATGGCAGTCCCATCCAGGCCTGGCCCGGATGCCATGGAACGATCGTCATGCCGGCATGCGCGAGGAGCGCCTCGAAATCAGGCTGGCGCGTGCCGTAGACATAATCGGCGAACAGCTGCTCCGCCAGGTCAGGCGAGGTCAAATCGGCCAGCACCGCTTCGATGTCGTCATTCGTAAAGGGGATTTCATCGCGCCCGAAGCGCTCCCACATCGTCCGCATTAGATCGTCGAGGCTGATGTCCGTCTCGCTGCGCAGGTGAAAATCGAGGGCGATGCCCACCGCGTCGCCGTGGAAATAATAGGAGAGGTAGGAGTTTTCGTAGTTGGTTGCGTCATACCACCGGGCGCGATCGACCAGCGGCGCGCGCTTGCTGATGTCCACCGCAGACATGTGCTCGATTGCGGGGCTCAGCAAGTAGCGGTTCAGCGCCGTGCTCAAGCCATCGAGATAGCGCTGCTGGCTCCATACGCCCGCCCGGTGCACCAGCAGCTCGTCGTAATACATGGTCACGCCCTCGGCGAACCACATCTCGCCCGACACATTGGCGTCCTCGAAATCGAAGGGCTCGAGCGATTTGGGCCGCAAGCGCTCGACGCTCCAGGCGTGAAAGATCTCATGCGACGCCACCAGCATCAGGTCCGTAATGTCTTCCTCGAGCGTGTGCTCGCCAAAAAGCACGGTCGAGTTGCGGTGTTCCATCGCGTCCCCATCGACGCCCGGGTGATAGCTCGCGATCCAGCGGTAGGTCCCGTAGTCGAAGGGGGGCAGTTCGCCGAACAAGGCAATGTTTTCGTGCGTCACCGCCTCGAGCATGCGCGCATATGTATTGAGTTCGGCGTCCGTCCCCTGGTGCATCATCGAAATGATGAAGCGGGCGGCGCCGTCCTCCGTCTCGACCGTGTATTCGCGTACGTCCGACGGGGCGATGTGAATCGGCGAATCCATGAAGTAACCGTTGTCAGGCGCGGTAAACGTGTAAGGGTCGCCGGTGGGCAGCAACTGCGTGAATACCTGCCACGAGGGGTCCGGCGGAACGAGGGTCACTTCGACTGGGCGGTCCTGCAGGCCGCGCGCGAACATGAACGACGCGGGAATGTTCAGCAGCGCCTGCGCCGCGATGATCCCGGCCATCTGCACCAGCATGTAGGC
>CAZLBS010000329.1:3879-4895 GCA_964557505.1 uncultured Nitrospiraceae bacterium
CCATACAGCGTGTACTCGATGTGCACCGTGCCGTCGTGCCCGCTCACATTCCACTGGTGCGCGTCCGGACGAAAGATCTCCAGCGCGTTGCCCGCCCCGTCGAATGCCTCCACTTCGTACACATTCTTGGCGAATTCATGCAGCGGATACCGCCCCGGCGACGTGCGGCTCATGCGCACTTCCAGCACGTCCGGCTCCACCTCAGGAAAGGTTGCCGTTATCCGCGCTTCATGGTGGATGTGATTGTCAAGGGTGACGCGGTACGTGACCGGCGCCTTGGCCCAAGCGGCCCCAGCAAGCGTGAGTGCGAGGCTCCCGGCCAGTACGCGGGCCCCGCGCTGAAGCACCTTCATCTGCATGCACCTCCGTGCCCGGATGACTTCCCCTTGCGCGGTTTGAAAGCTTACACCGTAAACCTTACGATTGCAACCAAGGCGAAACAATCCGCTAACCGCGCCGCTGCGTCCGGGCCGCATGACGGCGTCCAAGGAGACCCGCGCTGTGGATGAAATCAAGCACCTCCACCTCGACAACCTCGACCATCCCCGGGAGGCGGAAGACCCGAACCACCTCACGTTCTATGGCGGCCCCATGATGAGCTTCATGCCGCTGGTCATCTTCCTGATTGCCTGCGCGGGGCTCATCATGCTGGAGGGTCTGAGCGAACTGGCCATGCTCGCCGCGGCGATGACCGGCGTCGGCGCCGCGGCTTTCATCGCCAAGGATAAGTGGGCCTATTGCGAGCGCATCTTCGATCTCATGGCCAACCGGGTGGCGGTGGTCGCGATCATCTGCTGGCTCTGGGCCGGCGCCTTCGCGGGCATTCTCCGCGCGAGCGGGCTAGTCGAGGCCATCATGTGGCTCGGCTTGCAGCTCGGGCTGACGGGCCCCCTGTTCGTCGTGGCGACCTTCGTGGGCGCGGCCCTGTTCGCGGTCAGCGTGGGCACGGGGGTCGGCACGGTCATCGGCTTTACGGCGATCATGTATCCGGCGGGCTGCGCGCTCGGCGCGGATCC
>CAZLBS010000330.1:0-4892 GCA_964557505.1 uncultured Nitrospiraceae bacterium
GTGAGCCCCCTTTCGGAGACGGTCACGGTGCGGCTCACGGGAGAGTCGCCTTATCTCATCAGCGCGCCGATGGAATCTGAGTTGGTGCTGACGCGCGGCCGGGAGAAGCCATTGGCGGTGAGCGGCTATGCCGAGGTGAAGCAGGCGCCGCTCTACGTCGTGAGCGAGGATCCCAGGGTTCAGCCATTCAACCTGTCGCTTCGGGCGGAAGCTCAAGAGGCCGTGCTTGCCGACTTCGCGGTGGAGCTGGACGGCCGGCTTGAAGCACGGCCCAATGAGCAGGCAACGGCAACGGCCGCGGCGTGGTCGGGCCCCGTGACGGCCCGCGCGTGGTGGCGCGATGGGCATCTGCTCATCAACGACTTGTCGCTCGAGGGGCCCGGGGCACAGATACAGGCCGACATCACGCGCTATCCCGAAGGCCGTGCGGCCATCCACATTCTCGGCGCTGAGTTGGATGCGGCCGCGCTGCCCCTGATGAGCACGCTCGTGCCCGCCCCGAATGCAGCATTGTCCGGCGATGATGGCGCCTACATCCATGCGCGGGACATGGTCTTCGCGATTGGCGGGGAAGAGGCCTTCGACATCGGACGAGGGAGTGCCGAGTTCCAGGGCATCCGCCTGGCATTTCCACAGGAGCATGCGTCGCTGCCCGCCCTTAGCGGCGCGCTGCAATATGACAGCGGCCTCATTCGTCTCGAACGCCTGACCGGGGAAGGGTTGTCCCTCACAGGGCTGCTCGACCCGCGCGTCGATGGCGCCCGCTTCGAGCTTCAAGGGCGCGGCGACGTGAACGATGCCTGGCTGGCGATGCTGGGCGCGCCGAAATCCCTCAGTGGGAGTGAAGGGCAGATCACCATCGATCAGTTATCCGGAACATTTCGTCCGCGCGAGGGGATTCCGGCCGACTTAATGGTGCAGGGCGCATGGGCAGATGGGGCGTTGTCGGTTCGCTTCGGCGAATACGGCGGCCGTCTCGAGAACATTCAGGCGGAATTCACGACGACAACGGATCGCGTCCAGGCTTCGGCATCCGCGCATTCAGAGGAATGGGGCGCGTTGTCGGTCGATGGCGCCTTTGATTTCGCGCAGCGTCTTTGGCGCGGCACGGCATCCGCGGACGTGGGCCGGGCCATCGCGAGCGTACGGGCGGCCTCCGGCGCGGACGACCCAGCCTTGTTGCTCGCGAGTGCATTTGGACCCACCACTGCTGAGGTCGCGGCCAGCTGGCCCCAAGCGGGGGCGCCCTCGATTCAGGCACGCACCAGCGATGTGCCCGTCATGAATGCGAGCCTGCGGTTCGAGCGTGTCGAGGGGGCGCTCGTACCGGGGGAAATTGATGTTTCCATACGCGTGCCGGTGCATACCTTTTCGCCGCTTCTGCCGGATTTTCTCGGCGGAGCGGGGGACGCCGAACTGACCTTTCTGCGCACCGCCGATCGCCAGCGGTATACGGCCCGGGCAGATTTGACGGCGGCCAGCCTCTACGTAGGAAGCGGCATACGCAAGCCGGGGGGCGTGCCTTGCTCCGCCGCCGTGCGCGGACAAGGGGGCGCGCCGGCATGGACGGTCGACGCGATCGACGTTCGCGTTTTGGATGAAGTGTTCCCGCTTACCTTCGAGGAAGGGGCTGTCGCAGGCGATTCGCTCCAGTTCAATCTGGCCGCCTTAGCTCCATTGTTTCCCGATGTTGAGCAGGCCGCGGGAGCCGTGACGGCGAGCTTCGCCACGAATCCACTGACCATCGAAGCCGCTCTCGAGGACATCGGGGCAACGTTTCGGGGAGGCGCTCAAGCCGCTATCCAGGAAGGCCGCATTTCACACGCGGAGACGGTCTGGCGGGCGGAGCAACTGCATCTTAAGGCCGGGGGCTCTGACGTGCGCCTCTCTGGCGAGTGGGCGCCCGCGTTCTGGCAGGCGCGCGTTACGGGGCCGCTGCTGGATGTCAATGGTCTGCTTGCGCTGCGCTCCGAGTTGGAAGGGCTGTCGTTCACTAGAGGCTTTGCCGGTGGTGGCGATGCCGAGCCTAGTACTGGTCCGCTTGGCGCGGCAATCATTGCCGTGGACGAAGCGCGGTTTCAGAAAGCCCGGCTGCTGGATGTGGGCGCGGATGTCGCCTTCCAGGCCAAGGGCCTCACGATTTCGCCGCTGCGCTTTCGCCCCTATACAGGGACGGTGGAAGGCAGGATGCACGTTGCCTACGCCGCCCGGGAGACTGTGCCTGCGTATCAAGTCGATCTGGATATTCAAGAGGGCGATCTCAAGTTTTTGGATGACCTTGTGTTCGCCGAGCCGCGCGGGCTGAAGGGCAGCTTGACGGGGCGGGTAGTGCTGGCGGGCGAGGTCCGGCCGGATGAACCGGCCATCAATAGCTTTACCGGAGCCGCTGAGTTTACGGCCACGGACGGGACATTAGGAAAGATAGGGGCGGCGACGCGCGTATTGGCGGCGTTGCGTCCGCTCGAGATTTTTCAGTTTCGCCGCCCGCAAGCGGAAAACGGCGGACTCGCATTCGAGACGTGCCAAGGCAAATTGCGCTTCGAAGACGGCGTGATGCAATTGGAGGGGTTTGGTTTGCGCAGCCCTTCCCTGCAGTTATACGCACAGGGGGTGGCGAATTGGCCCAATGATCAATGCGAGTATGCCATCGAGGTGTATTCGCTTGAAATTCTCGCGGGCGCAATCGACCAGGTGCCTCTGCTTGGGCCGCTCGCGCGTGAAGTGAGGGGCAAGAGCGTCATCAGCCTGGACGCGACTGGTTCTCCGTGGTCGCCGGAAGTCGCCTTGGCCAAGGACACGGGCATTAGCAATGCCGGGCGAAGCATCTCGGAGACAACCCGGAGCGTGCCAGGCAGGGTGCGCGGCGCGGGGGATGCGATAGGCGACGCGGTGCGCTCGCTCTTCGGCAATTAACCCGCGGCGGCAGGCTTCGATTCAGCGCAGAGCGGACATACGCCCCGGTAGATGATCTGCGCTTCTGCAAGGGCAAACCCTCGAGGCAAGTCCGCGGGCACGGGCGTGACGGAACAGGGCACGTCGAAGATACGGCCGCAACGTACACAGACGGCATGGGCGTGCCAGCCCTGCTGAGACTCGTACATGGTAGAGCCTGTGCCCAGTTCGGCTGTATTGGCAAGCCCATGCGCGGCGAGGTCGCGCACGACGTTGTAGACCGAAGCCCGGCTCAATGCGATGCCGCTCTCCAGCAGCGCGCCATGCAGATGATCAACCGATTGATGCCCGCCTAGCGCGTCGAGCATGCCGAGGACCTGCAGGCGGGGTTGGGTTGCCCGCAACCCCGCCTCGCGCAGACGCTCCGCATTGACCCGTTGGGTTACTGGAGCGAGCGCAGCATCCATGCATGCATCTCCAGCTTCTGGAGCAACTGAATCATCATGTCTTCGGAAGCGGCATCCACTTCGCCGAGCACTTCCTGCGATTCGCGTGCGCGCGTCATCACGGTGCTCACGGCATTCAGCATGTGCTTGATGACATCTTCATCCTGCACGAAGCCTTCCGGGAACGCCGCCAGCGGGTTGTTTTCCGCCACCGTAGCCGGGCGGCCATCCACGGCGCGGCCAAGCTGCGGCACGCGTTCGGCCAATTCATCAATGGCCGTCTGGTAGTCGCTGTAATGCTGATCCAGCAATTCATGGATCGAGATGAAGCGCTTGCCGCGCAGGTTCCAGTGCGCTTGCTTGGTGATAAGTCCCAGCGCGATGAGATCGGTAACGGTCCGTTGCAAATGCTCGACTGCTGTTTCGGTGCGGTCGTCCGACAACGGAATGGTCTGAACGGTCGTGGCCATGGTCGAAATCCTCCTCAGTGGTGGGGATGCTCCTGCGAGCGGGTGATCCTGTTCCCCGTCTTTTTTGATTGAAGCATTAGTTTAGACCTTGTCAAAGAAGGTTGTCAAGGAAACTTGCTTCATACCAAGATTTATTTCCGAAGTCGAATAGGCGTGGTTTCTACGGTCGGCTCGGTGCGTGGCTGCTGCCTAGATGGACTCGAGGCGAACGGGGGGCGCGTTGGATTCACGCGAGTTGATGAGTTGCTGGGCATCCCGGAGGATCTGATCGAAGGTCCGGACGTCGGGTGAATTGGGGTCGATTTCCCGGACGCGCTCGATGGCCTGGCGGCAGCGTTCCAAGATTGGCGGAAAGACGTGTTTGGGGGCGTCGGCTTCGATGAGAAATTGCAGTTGCTTCAGAAAGACCTTCGACATTTCGAGGTAGCAGATGATCTCGAAGTAGCGGTCTGGCCCATCTTCGAAGCGCGGAATGGGGTTGACGCGGCCATTCTGGAGATAGATTTCGAGGGCTGTCTCGAATTCGCCGAGGGCGACGCCGAACCACGGACGGGGGCTATGCAGGTAACGGTAGCCGCGGTAGAAGTGGGCTTCGGGCGCGCCGGGTTTTCGCAAGAGATACTCCCGAATGACGCTTTCTGCCAGGGCCCATTGCTGATTAAGGCAGGCATTTTCCATGAGGGTGAACAGGCGCTGGTCGTCGAAGGCCTCAAAGCGCTGAACAGGCGAGGGTCCACAACCCGCGGCCACAATGGACGCCAGTGCGCATGCGGCGCAGGCGAGGCGGTTCAAATGCAAGCCTTGCCGCGAAGCGGTTGGTGTCATGCCGGCAATTCCCCCACGGACGCCCAAGGGCGGATACACGGGGGCAGCCTAGCATAGAGCGGATTCCTTCGCCCAACAGCGAAGGTTTAGGGGCGGACAAGCATTCCGGAAGCGATGGACTCGTTTGCGGCGAGGGTCAGCGCATGGGTCTTGGCCGCGTCGGCGTAGTTGCAGCGGATCCTCGCGGTTCGCCCCGTCTGCAGGGCATCCAGGAAGGCGGCCCGGCATTCGGCTAGGGGATCATTCTTTGGCGTGTAGC
>CAZLBS010000331.1:0-4545 GCA_964557505.1 uncultured Nitrospiraceae bacterium
TGAGCCCCACTTTCCTTCCGTGGCAGTTTCAAGACGCGCTGATCTCGAATGGCCTGGATGACGATGGCGACGGCGTGTCGGACGACTTCGGGTATGACCAAGCCCTCGCGTTCGAAGCAGCCCACGGCCATGACGTACTGTTCGACGCGCTGCTCGCCGATGCCATTGCCAAGCAGCGGCGCTATGGTGGGCAGCGGATGACGGTGACGGGCGATGCGGTTGTCGGCAGCGACAAGACATACGGGCACGGCACACCGCCGCCTTGCACCCTCCGCATGCAGCATTGCGGCGATATCCGCCTCGGCCGTCCCGCGCTCGATCTGGGTCAGCACGGCCGTCATGCTTTCAGCGGCCAGCGCGCCCAACTGGCGGTATTTCTCGCATTCGACAGGCGTGAGCAGGGAGCGCAGATAAGCCAGCTTGCCGTGCACGTTCTCCCCCAAGCTGCCGTCGTCGGAGGCGAGGGTCCCGCTGAATTGCCGCGCCGCGGCCTGGGCCGGTTTGCGTTCGTGCCACACAAAGGTGTGGGCGGGAATGGCCGTTGCGAAGAACTCTTCCTCGAGAACCCGCGGCGCTTCGATGGTATTGCCCACGAAGGCGGCCGGTCCCTCGCGCGGGACGAACAGGGCGCATGAGCCAGCGTCCTGGAAGCGGTTGACGTAGTTTCGTTTGCCGCCGGTGGCCATGGCGAAATTATCGGCGCGGGTCAGCAAGATGCCATCGTAGCCATGCTGCGCGAGAAATGCTTGGATGAGCGCCGTCCGCACGTCGAAGAGTTGTTCGGGCTGCATGTGAGATGACCCCTATAGCCGTTTGAGCGCGTGCATGATTTTCCAGGCGCACTCGCTCCAGGTGTATTCCGCGGCGGCCTTCTGTCCCGCGTGAATGCGTTGTTCACGCGCTTCACCTTGCTCTTCGAGTACGCGCCGCACTACCCCAATCATAGAGTCGATGCTGCTTGGGTTAAAGTAAAAAGGAACATTGCCTGCGATTTCTGGAATGCAGCCGGTGCGCCCGCAGGCGATGGGCGCGCCCGCCGCCATGGCCTCGATGATGGTAATGCCGCAGGCATCGTATTGGGCGGGCTGGACAAGGCAATCACAGTGTTGATACAGGGCGGCGAGATGCGCGTCTCCAGCCGCCTCGATGCGCAGAAAGCGTTGGGGCCACTCGCGTGGCTCGGCATCGCCCGGCGGACCCGCGATGATGAAGGTGTGCGGCAGCTCTTCGGCGAGCTTCTCAAAGAGTTCCATAAGGGCGCCACAATTCGCGGTGCGATCAAGGGGGCCGCTGTAGAGCAGGAACGGCTTTTCGACGAAGAGCTGCTGCGGAGTGCGGAACGGTTTTGCGGCGCCGAGCGGGGCAACCACCACTTTGTCCATGGGCACTTCAAGATCCTCGAGCAACTGCTTGCGGAGAAACTGCGACGGGGCAAAGATGAGAGCCAAGTCTTGAACCGGCACCTTCGGCGGCGCCGCTTGGCCCCCGAACCAGCCTCGTTTCGAGGGCGCTTCAAGAAAAGGACGGGCGTCGAAGATGTACGCCACCTGCGGGATGGGCGGCTTGGGCACGGCTTCTTCGAGGGGCGACATAAGGACCTGCGCCCCTGCGCGCGCGGCTACGGCCCCGGCCTCTCGTGGGTGCTCCGCTGCTACGGCGTGCCAGCCGCCAAACAGGCCTTCTTCTCCAGGCCGCACGATAAGCAGGGGTTTGCTCGAGTGCTTGCCCCGTTCGAGCGCAAAGAGAAACTGGCGGACGAACGTACGCTCGACCGATGGCCGCGCCGAAAGCCCAAGCAGGTTGACGCCAATCAACATGAGACGGGCTTCCGGCTGAAGTGGCTGGTGCTAGGCGTAAGCCGGCTGTCCCCCGTTAGCTTTTTGTCGCCCACTCGATGAGCACATCGGCCACTTCGGGACGGGTGAATTCTTCGGGGGGGCGCGTGCCTTCCTTGAGCAACTCGCGCACCTTGGTGCCGCTCAGGAAGATGTGATCCTCGGGTCCGCCGGGGCAGCTCTTCTTCGACGCCATGCTATTCGTGATCTTCGAATAGAAGGCATGCTCGAAAAACAGGGGCTGAATCTTGAGGCTGCCCTGTTCAATCTCGTCGAAGATGTAGTGCGCGTCGTACGTGCCGTAGTAGTTGCCCACGCCGGCATGATCCCGCCCGACGATGAAATGCGTGCAGCCGTAATTCTGGCGGATGAGCGCGTGCATGATGGCCTCGCGCGGACCGGCATAGCGCATATTCACGGGCATGATGCTTAGCATAACGTGCTCGGGGTTGTAGTATTTGTTCATCAGCACGTCGTAGCACTTCATGCGGACGCTGCCGGGGATATCATCGCTCTTGGTGGTGCCCATGAGCGGATGGATGAGGAGCCCGTCGCACATTTCGAGCGCGCACTTGGTGAGGTATTCGTGGGCGCGGTGAATGGGGTTGCGCGTCTGGAAAGCTACGATACGCTTCCAGCCTTTCTCGCGGAAGAGTTGCCGCGTGACGGCTGGCGGCAGGTTGAACTCCTGGTGCTCGACTTGCCGCTCCTGCATCACGGTGATTTCGCCGCCCAGATATACAGGGCCATGGCTGTAGGTATAGGCCACGCCTGGATGCGCCTCATCGGTCGTGCGGTAGACCTTTTCGGCGATCTCCTTTTTGTCGATGCCGAATTTATCGCTCACATGAATGATGGCCACGGTGTCGCCGCGGTCGTCCTTGATGGCCACTTCCTGGCCGGCTTCAATCTTATTGGCGTCTTCCTGCGCCACATGCAAAAGAATGGGAACGGTCCATGCGACGCCTGGTTCCAAGAGCATATGGTCGAGCACGCTGCGCGCTTGGGCCTCGGTCATGAAGCCTTTCAAGGGGCTGTAGATGCCTTTGGCGATGCCGTCGATTTCGAATGCGGTGTATTTGTCGACGGTGATGGCCGGCAGGCCAGCCGCCTTTTCACGGGCCGCGGCGGCTTCGCCTTCGGGCACGAACCGGTTGACAAGCTCGCCGCCATGGGCTGGGATGTTCATTGTGCTGCACTCCTACGCGGCGGCATTCGGGTTGCCGCCTTGCCCCAAGAAAGACACAAATGTGCCCGAAATAGCTGAAGGTTGAGAAAGCGAAATGGTACCAAGCCGACGGGGAATGCCGCAACTGCTGGGCAGGCGGCCCGGGCGTCTACATGGTGACGCGGCGGCTGGTCTCGCGCAGGCGTTCGCATAGGGTGCGGATGATATTCATCAGCATTTGGATGCTGACGCGCTTTGTGAGCAGCTTCTTGAAGAGGTTTTCATCCATCACGAAGATCTTCGTATCTTCAGCGGCCATGGCAGTCGCGCTCCGCGGCTCGTCGCTGATGATGGCCATTTCTCCGAACATGGCCCCGAAGCCGAGGTTGGCGAGATGCTTCTTGTTTTTAAACAGCGCGACCTTTCCGCCAAGCACGACGAACATCTCGTTGCCTGTCGTGCCTTCATAAAAGATGACAGTGTTTTTTGCGAGCGAAAGGGTACGCCCTTTGGTGAAGATCTTGTAGACATCTTCCGGGTCGAGCCGCTGGAAGAGTTCAACGCTCTTGGCGAGTCCGGCGGCCTGGGTCATGTTCATTCCGCGATTCCCCCTTGTTGCGGCCGGGTCCCGGTGCGAGCGGGCCGCGCCGCACGATCACACGACGTAAATGTAGCGGCTGCAATTTGGGCAAGTATACAGATGACCGCTGTCCTCACGAACTTTCTGGACAAACTTCGAGGGCAACTTCATGAAGCATCCCTGGCAGGTATCGCCCTCGACGGGCACGAGCGCGGGCGGGCGGGACTTGCTCAGCCGGTCGTAGTGCGACAAGACCTTGGGGTCGAGGAGCGCACGGATCGAGTCCACGCTCTCTTTGACCTGTGTCTTCCCGGTACGCGTGGCAGCGAGCACTTCCTGGTAGAACTGCAAGCGCGCCAGCAGGACGAGCCCCGCCTGCGAGTCGGCCATGGCGCCGGTTTCTTCCGCTTCCTGGGCGTATTCTTGATGAACGGCTTCGAAGGATGTCCCCGCGGTCTCGAGCACTTGGTACATGGTTTCGTCGTCGCCAGCTTTGATAAGCGCCTGGAGGTGCTCCGAGTCGCTCAGCAACTTGGCCACGGTGGCCACGAAGTTGAGGTATTGGGTCTGGGCCTGCGGCGGATAGCAGATAAGAAAGATGATGTGGACCGGCTGCTTGTCGAGCGCCATGAAGTCGATGCCCTTGGGGATGCGGGCAACGGCGCAGACGAGGCCCTTGAGCCCGGCAACGCGCGCATGGGGGACCGCAATGCCACGGCCGATGCCCGTGCTCTCGGTAATCTCGCGGGCGAAGATCTGCACGAGCGCCTGCTTGGGCGCGCCCAGCTTACGCCGCTCGAACAGCAGGGTGGTGATTTCGGTGAGCGCATCGGACTTGTTCGATGCCTTGAGGTCGGGCACCACGCAGTTACGCGTGATGTACTTCGTCAGGTTCATAATTCCTCCTGCCGCAGTTGGGCGGCGGTGCCGCGGCGACAGCACGTCTTCCCCCTCCACGTGAT
>CAZLBS010000331.1:4555-4887 GCA_964557505.1 uncultured Nitrospiraceae bacterium
CGCTGATGGTCTGGACGGCTCAGTACCACACCTGGGTGATGAGGACCGGCTGGGGCTGTCCGCCGCTGCTGGCCATCTGCTCGGAGCCAAAGGTCTGCACGATGTGCTTCGGCTCGATTTCATTTTCTTCCAGCCATGCATTGATCCGGTCGTCCATTTCGTGCATCGCCTCGGATGTGCAATGGACCAGGAACGTATGGACGCGCATGTATCGTACCTTTCCTTATGTCTGGGTCTGCCGGGTTCACGCGGGAGCGCGGCATTCCACTCAGGCTTCCTGAAACCGCTCGGCAATGTGTTCGGCACGGCTTTCCGGTGTGCCGCTTTCCGTG
>CAZLBS010000332.1:0-4864 GCA_964557505.1 uncultured Nitrospiraceae bacterium
TGGCGCACGCAGAGGCGCCCTCTCCGGCGCAGGACGCACTCGACTTCGCCAATGGCTTGTTTGTGCGCGGCATGTACGAGGAAGCCGCAAATGAATATGCCCGGTACCTCGATGCGTTTCCCGGGCACGCGGAACGTGAAAGCGCGCGATACCGGCGGGCCGAGGCGCTCTATGGCGCGGGCCGACAGCAAGAAGCCCTCGGCGCGTTTCAAGCCTATCTTGACGAGCATGCATCGGGGGTCTACGCCGAGCGTGCCGCGCTGCGGCTGGGCGAACTGCACTTCCGCACCGGGACGCCCGAGGAGGCCATCGAGCGGCTGCGGCCGCTCGCTGCCAGCAGCAACACCAATGTGCAGGCTGGGGCGCTCTATTACCTCGGCATGGCGCAACTCAAGGCTAACCAGCCGGCCAAAGCCATTGGCCCGCTGCGCATGCTGACCGAGCTGCCGGGGGCGGGCGCACTCTCGACCTTCGGGCGGTATCAACTCGCCCTTGCGCTTAGCCTTCAGGAGCCGCCCGCCCACGCTGAAGCGGCCGAGCAGTTTGCCCGCGTCGCGGCATCGCACGACGCGGACCCTTTCCTTCGGACAGACAGCCTCCTGCGCGGGGCCGAAGCCTCGGCCAACGCAGGCAATACCGGGGAAGCTGCGAAGCGCTACGCTCAAGCCGCCAACGATCCGGACGCTAGCCGGGACACCCGCGCGCGCGCTGCCTACGGGCAGGCCTGGGTGCTTTACGAGGCCGGACAGTTCGAGGAGGCACTCGGGGCCGCACGCGGCGGACTCGAGCAATTCGCCGATTCCGGGCAGGCCGCGGACCTTCGATATCTTGAGGGCTTGTCGCTTCAGGCCCTCGAGCGCCATGAGGAGGCGTTGAACGCCTTTGACCAAGTGCTGACCAAGCATGGCGACAGCGCCTACGCCCCTCAAGCCGCACTTCAGGCTGCATGGTGCGGCTATCGAATGCAGAATGCCGGAGAAGCGCTCGCCCGGCTGGACGCGATTTCACTGGACCAACTCGCGCCCAGCGCCCGCACGGAAGCACTGTTCCTGCGCGGCATGGCCCATGCCGCCATGGCGGCCTATCAACCCGCGGCTGATGCCTTCCGTGAAGCCGCCCTGCTCGCTGAAACCCACGGCCTCAGCGATTATCACGCGCGCGCCTTGTACCGCCGCGGCGAGATGCTTGCAGAATTGAACGACCCTGAAGCGGCGGCGAAAGCCTTCGCGGCATTTCGCGAGCAGTTCCCCGAGCACCCGCTCTCGAAGGAGGCCGTCCTGCGCGCGGCTGATGCCGCATTCTACGCAGGCAACTTTGAACAGGCCGCCGCACAATATGCAGTGGCGCTTGAGAACGCCGAAGGGGAAGCCGCACGCGAGGAGACGCTCTACCGGCTCGCCTTGTCGCACCATAATCTGAGGGCCTACGCGGAAAGCGCGGAGGTGTTCGGCCAGCTTGCCGCCGGTTTTCCGGAATCCCGATATGCGGCCGAGGCCTACTTCCGCATGGCCGAGTTTCGCTTGCGTGAGGCGGATGACCCCGAAGGCGCCCGCGCGGCATATCAAAAGGCCATCGAGACCGGGCAGGAGCCATTTGCCGCGCGCGCCCGCGGCGGACTCGCGCTCGCCCAGTACGAGGCCGGCGATGAAGACGCCGCAGCGGAGAGCTTCCTGCAAGCCCTGCACCGCGGCGACAGCACGCAGCTTAGTGCGCCGATCCTCGAATGGCTCGGCCAGCGCCAGTATGACCGCGGCGCCTTTGCCGATGCGCAGCTTGCCTTTGAACAACTGCTCGAGACCGGCGGCTTTATGACTCGCGAGGCGCTCATACACTACAAGCTTGGGCAAAGCGCCGCGGCGCTGGACGAGACCGGCCGTGCGCTTGAGGCCTACCGCACCGCGCTGGAGCAGGACCCGGAAACGCCGCTCGCCCGGGACATTCACTTCGCCATGGCGGAGGCCCACGACAAGCAGGGCGACACCGAACGCGCCCGCGAACACTATGCCGAAGCGGCCCGCGTCGCCGAGGGCGAGACAGCCGCGCGCGCCCGCTTCCGCCTGGCTGAACTGGCTGAGGCCCAGGAAGCCTACGAAGAAGCCGCCCGCGGCTACATGTTGGTCGGCGTGCTCTTCGCGCATCCCGAACTTACGCCGCAAGCACTGTTTCGCGCCGGGCGCTGCTACGAACAGCTTGGCAAACCTGCTGAAGCAGAGAAGGCCTACGCCGAAGCGGCCAAAGACTTCGCGGATTCCGAGCCAGGTAAAAAGGCCGCGGAACGGCTCGAGCAACTTCGAGCAGGCTCATGAACCGTCGGGCCGCGTTCATCGTCGCGATCGTGGTTTCCGCCGTGCTCCATGCGCTGCTGCTGTATTTTGCCCCGCGCATTGCCGTGCTGCGTTCCAGCAGTGAGCCGCCCAAGGTCCTGCAGCGCGTCTCCGTGAATCTCGAAGAATTCCTTGCGCCCCGGGTGGAGGCGCGTGCAACGGACACGGCGCGGGCCACCGAGGACGCGGTCGCCAACATGCTGGCACGGCAAGAAGAAGCGATCGCGCCGGCGTCCATCGAGCGACGCCCTATGGCCCCTGTCGAAGAACGCCTCGAGGAATCCAGCGCCCCGCCGGAAAGGCAGCCCGTACCGCCGCCCGACGCGCATGTGCTCTCCAAAATGGACGCGAAGATTCTGGAGATTTCGCAAGAAACGGCCCGTGAGGACATCGCCATTGCGCGGCGCGCCGCGCGGCCGATTGCCAACCGCATCGTGCCCGAGGGCGCCAACCCGACCTTGCGCTCCCCGCTCGAGGGACCGTCCGATGAAGTGCTCCTCGTCGACCCGCTTGCGGCAGACGGCCCGGCCATGGATGCACCGGCTTCTGCCCCCGCGCCGCCCGGGCCATCTCGAGGCGACGCGGAGATGCTCTCTCCGATTGAAGCCGCCTTTGAACAGCTGACGGCGAGCGCCGCCCCGCGCGAGGCTATCCAGCAGGAGATCGAGGCCGAGCGCGACTACGACTACATCGATGATTTGCTGCAACTGTCGCTTGAAACGTATGCCCCGTCCCGGGACGAGCCGGGCTACTTCCGGCTGCGCATCATGCCGCGCGACGACGCCCCGCTCGAGGTGATGCCAAAGGATGTGACCTTTGTGATCGACGCGAGCAAGAGCATTGTACAGCCGAAGCTCAACGAAACCGTCGATGGCGTCGCCGCGGCCATCGGGCGTCTGCGCCCGGAAGACCGCTTCGATGTCGTCTACTTTCGCGACCATCCATCGGCGCTGTTCGGCGAGTTCACGCCGGCAACGGCGGCCGCCAAGGCCGAGGCCGAGCTCCTCCTCGAGCAACTCGAGAGCCGCGGCGAAACCGACGTGTACCGCGGCATTGCCCCGGTCCTGTCGATGCCGGGCCGCGTCGATGCGGCGCGCCTGGTCGTCATCGCGACCGACGGCCGCCCAACCACCGGCATGCGCGAGGGCCGCGAAGTCATCCATGCCCTCACCCGCACCAACGAATCCGGCGGCGGCGTGTACGCCTTTGCCGGCGGCCGCACGGTCAACCGTTACCTGCTCGAATTGCTCGCCTACCGCAACCGCGGCGAGGCCCACATCATCGACAACCTCAACGACATCGAGGAAGCCCTGCCGCAATTCTTCGCGCGGTATGACGACCCGATTCTCAAGGACTTGTCGGCCAACTACAGCCGGGTGATCGAGCGCGAGATTTATCCGCGCGAGTTGCCCGACTTTTTCCGGGGGCGCGCGGTGACGGTGTACGGGCGCTACGAGGTGAATTCTGACGGCGAGTTCGCCGTCCGGCTCACAG
Organism: uncultured Nitrospiraceae bacterium; assembly: GCA_964557505.1. Taxonomy (GTDB): domain Bacteria; phylum Hydrogenedentota; class Hydrogenedentia; order Hydrogenedentales; family CAZLBS01; genus CAZLBS01. The sequence goes on from CAZLBS010000332.1 coordinate 3,819, forward strand.
GCGCTGCCTCGGATGAACGCAAGGAAGTGATTTTCCGGGCGGATTTGGACGCCTCGCACAGCGGGGACGCCGCCATTGCCCGCCAGTGGGCTTTCCACAAGGCCTATGCCATCATCGGCCAAATGACCGAGGAAGGCGAGACGGCGGCGCTGCGCGAAGAACTGCGGCTCCTTAGTCAGCGCTATGGCTTCAGGACCAGCTATGACGAGTAATCCGGGCATCCCCGCCGCGCAACTGCTTCAGCAATTCCAAGACGGCGGACAGGCGGCTATGCGGAGCCTCACGCTGGCTCATGGCGGGGCGCCTCAGAAACAGGTGGAGCGGGAGCGCGCTCCCCTTGTAACGGCCTTGCTGCGGTGCGTTGCCGAGGCGTATGGGAACGTGCCCGTCCGCATCTTCCGCGCCCCCGGCCGGATCAATCTGCGCGGCATGCACGTCGACACGCACGGCGGCTGGATGAACCTGATGACGCATCAACGTGAAGTGCTCGCAGCCATCGCGCCATCTGAGGCGGCAGGCATCCAGGCCGTCCACACCCATGCCCTTTTTCAGCCGGTATCGATCGACCTTGCGGTGGCTCTCCCCCATGTTTTGAATGCCGCGACGTGGGACGGGGTGTTGTCCAACGATGCCTTGAAGGGGGGCGGCATTCCACGTGAAGACTGGGCGGGCTACCTCACGGGGGCCGCGCTGCGCGTCATGTGGCACGTGAAGCGTCCCCTCCCCGGCATGCGCATCGCCGTGACCGGCGACCTTCCCATCGGCGCCGCGCTCAGCTCTTCGGCCGCCCTGTGCTGCGCCCTCGTCCAAGGCATGGCCGCGCTATCCGGGGCCGCGTTGTCCCCCGAGGAGTTGGCGCCTGCCGCACGCGACGCAGAATGGTGGACCGGCTCACGGTGCGGCCTTTGCGACCAGGCTGCCATCGCCCTCGGACAGAGCGCCTCCCTCGCGCACCTTGCCATCACCAACGGCGCCGTGAATAAAGCGGGCGTCGACTTCGTCCCATTCCCCAACGACATCGCGGCGCTCGTCATCGACAGCCGCAC
>CAZLBS010000333.1:0-4860 GCA_964557505.1 uncultured Nitrospiraceae bacterium
GCCGCTGGTCGTCTTCTTCTACTTGCCCCGCTTTAGGCAAAGCCCCATCCAAACCGCCTATGAATACCTGGAGATGCGCTTCAATCTCTTGGTCCGCGTCTACGGCAGCCTCACCTTTTTTGCCTTTCAGATCGGCCGCATCGCCATCGTGCTCTTCCTTCCCGCGATGGCCCTGTCCGCCGCGACAGGCATCAATCTCTACGCGAGCGTCGTACTCATGGGCGTTATCGCCACCCTGTATACGGTGCTCGGGGGTATCGAGGCGGTCATTTGGACCGATGTCCTGCAGGCCGCCGTGCTCGTGTTCGGCGCCCTCTACGCATTGGTCATGATCAGCATCGGACTCAACGGCGGCCCGGCCGACGTTGTGACCCAAGGAGCAGCGGCCGGAAAGTTTCACCTGGCCGATACCCGCTGGGATTGGACCACCACCACGCTGTGGGTCATGCTCGTAGGCAACGCGTTTGCCAATGCCTACCCCAGCACGGCCGACCAAACAATGGTTCAACGCTATCTATCGACAGCCACCCTCAAAGACGCACGCCGCGCCGTATGGTTCAATGCCTTTATTACCATCCCCATTTCCCTGCTTTTCTTCGGCCTGGGCACGGCGCTTTGGACGCACTACCGCCAACACCCTACCGAACTCGATCCCCTGCTGCAGACCGACGGCATCTTGCCGCTCTTCATCATTGACCATTTTCCACCGGGACTCGCCGGATTGGTCATTGCCGGCATCTTCGCGGCATCGATGTCTTCCCTGGACAGCAGCCTGAATTCGCTTGCGTCCGTCTGTGTCAACGACTACTACCGCCGCCTGTACCGGCAGGCGAGCGAGCGCTCGGCGCTTTGGCTCGCCCGCACCCTGACCATACTGTTTGGCGCTTGCGGCACAGGAGCCGCGCTGTATGTGGCCAGCCTGAATGCGCCCAGCCTCTTTGACGGCTATTGGACCCTAATCAGCACAGTGGGCGGCGGCCTCTCGGGCGTCATGGCGCTGGGCGTCTTCACCCGGCGCGCCAATGGAACCGGCGCCATCATCGGCGCGGCACTCAGCGCCCTGGCCATCTGGTATGCCCGCGAATACACCAGCCTGCACTTTTTCATGTACGCGGCGGTCGGATTCATCACGGCATTCGCCGCCGGATACGCGTCAAGCTTCATCGCCGGCGGGAGCAAAACCCCGTAACGGCCCGCTCAGCTGTCCAATAGCAAGCCAGCGACACATGCCGTCATAAAGCAGGCAAGCGTCCCTCCGACGAACGCACGCACGCTCAAGGCGCTGATCTCGGCACGGCGCTCGGGCACGAGCGCATCGAGACCCGCAATCATGATGCCGATGCTGCCGGGGTTGGCGAAACCGCACAACGCATACGTGGCGATCATCTGAGCACGCTCGGAAAGCGCCCCCTCCTGAATGGCCTGCTGCAGCCCCTGATACGCCAGAAACTCATTGAAGACAGTCTTTGTGCCCAAGAGCTGCCCCACGCGCGCCGCATCGTCCCACGGAACGCCCATCGCGATAGCGAACGGCTGCAAGGCATAGCCCAATCCCGTCTCAAAGCTGATGCCCACGGCCCAGGTAAAGAACGCATTCAGCAAGTAGATCAGCCCGATGAACACGATGAGCATCGCACCGACATGCAATGCCATGTTGAGCCCGGTAGCCGTGCCTTGCGTGGCAGCATCCAAGACATTCGTACTGCTTACCTCGAGCCGCGCCCGCCTGGGTCCCGCGGTCTCAGGCGTCTCTTCCTCGGGCACCAGCAATTTCGAGATCGCAATCGCCGCGGGCGCGCTCATGAGCGAAGCGGCAATGAGGTGGCCGGGAGGTGCGCCAAAGCTCGCATACACAACCATGACGCTGCCGGCGATGGTTGCCATGAAACAAGTCATGATGGTGCACAACTCTGAGCGCGTCATGCCGGAAAGATACCCGCGAATGGCAGCCGTCGATTCGATGCCAATAAAAATCAGCAAGGCCGCGCCCAGCGTTTCCGCCCCGCTCGTACGCATCGTCCGCCGCATCAGCCAAGAAGCGCCATAGACAAACGCCTGAATGATGCGCAGGTGATACAAGATGGCGCTGATGCCACTCACAAAAATAATGACCGGCAGAACCTGAAAGGCGATCGCGGCGCCGAACACGACATTCTCGTTTATGGGCACAAACTGCCCTTGCACGAGTTCCCCCTGCAAGGCATCTTGCTTGACGATGATGAGCCGGGGCAGGCTTCCAAACACGAACTGCGCCCCCTCGGCCGTAGCGTCGTAGAGCACGTCGAATGCAGCCCGGGCCCCTTCGAAAAAGCCATCGCGCAATCCCGTGCGCAGCAGCAGCAGGCCGAGCGCCAGTTGCAGGCCAAGCCCCCACAAGATGACCCGTACATTGAGGACGCGGCGGTTTTCGCTTAGCGCCCATGCCAGCACGAGCATCAACATAAGCCCCAAGGCGCTCATCAGACGCAAGCCAAGCATGTCCAAGGCTTAGCGGGCGGGCGCCGGCGTAATCACCACCGGCTTGAATGCGATTGGATCCGTACCCGCGGGCATATAGAGCATATCTTCACGAAGGGGCAGGTCCGTACCAAAAGTTTCATTCAGCACCACCCGGAAGAGATTGACCAGGCTGAGGCGCTGCGGCAGGGCGCCGCTTCCGGAGCCGCCAGGAAAACGCACAAGCTGCAGGTTCGCATACCGGTTCATCATCACGCTCGCCGGCATATCCTTCATGCCAAGATACAGTCCCGGCCCGTAAGCAGAAGCAATCACAATAACGGACTCGCGAGACTCATTGCTGATGATCGCATCTACTGCCTCCCGTAAGAATTCATTCGTCGCCTGCATCTGCTCTGTGTAAAGCCGCCAATACTCTGCCGGGCCAATCTCAGGCCGCACCAGCGTCCGCCCCGCATAATGATACAGCCCTGTCGTATCCGGCCACCCCCCTTCCGCATTGAAGACGAAAGGCATCTCCGGGACATGCAGGAAGGCTTGCACGAACCGCGGCCCTCCACCATTTTGCCGTGCCACTTTCGCCAAATGCTTGAAGGTATACGCCGTCCGCATGCGGGCGAAGATGTGGGCCGTTTCCGCCCCCGCGCCATCCCGCATTTCATGCGCCAGCTTGATCAGCGGTTGCAGCGCGCTGCCCTCGACCAGCACCCGCTCGAATTCCGTCAGCACCAAGGCTTGACGCCACACCAGCCCCACCCGCTCCCGAGGCTCCATCGACTCATTGCCTGGCGAAAATACTTCGAGGGTATACCCACGCTCATTGAGGAAATCATAGAGACGGTTTTGGTGATACCACTCGATGACCTCGCGCATGCTGCTCGAGTCTGATTCCTCTCCCCCTAAGTGCTGCACGTAGTCCATGTTGAGGCACGACGTCAGCGACAAAAGGTCGGTCGGATAATTGGCGAAGCTCAACGGAGCCGCCTGAAAACCCTTGGCTTCCATCTCGTCGAGAAACGGCTGCAAACTGAAGCCCGCCGCTTTGTTCAATACCGCCGGATTTGCATATCCGCCAAGCACAATGAAGTAGATGTCGGGATACGGATCCTCGCCGGCGCGCATGCTCTCGCCCAGCGCGGCAGCGGGCAAAGGCGAAGGCGTTGCATTCACAACCGGCCCAGGACGATTCACCAGTATGTTGGCGAACGAAATGGCCAGCAGCGCTACGCCGAACACATTCAACGTCCAGGTCATTTGCGCTAGATTGCGCCGAATCCAGAACACGGCGATAAGGCCAGCCACGGTGAGGAGGCCATGCGCGCTCACGAACCAGGCCGGGCCCCGCCCGTAAATATCGGCAAGCAGAACGTCTGCCAACAGCAGCAATGCCAGCGTGCCGGCGACCCAAAGCCCGATGGCCTTGGCCGCGCTTGCCCCGCGCAGCCGCGCCAAGCCCAGCAAGATCGCGGCCCCGGCCAACATCAAGACGATGAATGCCCCCATATACACGAACGGCGACCAGCCCGCGATATCCGGCAGCGTCGCCTCCATGAACCACGCCATCACATTCCAGCCTGACGTGCCCGCGAGCAACACCCAGGAAGCTGCCATGCCCCCCTTGTAGGCGCTGCGATATAGGGCGCTGAAGAGCAGCAGAAGCAAGGCCGCGGCCAAAAGCAGGGCCAGCGCCGGACGCATCAGGGCAAAGGCCTGAGCCTTCTCCTGATTGTAGGCATACAACCCGAGCAACGGATACAACGCCAACAAGAAGGGGTGAAGCACCGGAACCGAACCGATCACCTCTCGCGATTTTTCAGATTCCAGCGTTCGTTGCGCGTCCATTCAAGGCCTTTCGATGCTTCTCGCCCATTGCCATATAGTGGCGCATGCTGGACCGTCAAGCCAAACGCAGCATGGGCGCTACTTCATGCTCCGGCGAAACAATCCCGAGGTTGGCCAATGCTGGGCGCTATCCCAGCGAGGGCGCCAAAACAGAGCCGACACCCCAAGCCGTGCTTCTGCCGGATCATAGTCATTCACTACGACATTGATCTGAAGGCTGTCCCATGGTCCGCCCTGCATCTCGTCGAGAAAGGCCGCGGGAATTGCAAACTCATACGTATGCGTGTTTCCGTCGCGCCCGGCCGCGGCCAGGCTGCCTTCGGGCGGAATGCCCACCGCGTAGCGCTCCGCGTCATCCAGGCCGAACTCGAGCGCTGCCAGCAAGGTAAACACGGCCGACTCCATCTTCTCCGCCGGGATGGGGCGGCCGGGCATCGCATTGATGTAGAGGCCGGTGAAGTCCTGGTAAATCATGACGCCGCCGGTTGAAAGCGCATCATCGTCGCAGGCAATGGCAGCGTACACATAGTCATCGCTGGCAGCTACCTGAAAGCGGTATGC
>CAZLBS010000334.1:0-4856 GCA_964557505.1 uncultured Nitrospiraceae bacterium
CTGCACCACGAGGAACTGCGCGTGGCTGCCGTCGTTGCGCTCGTAGCCCTGGATGCGGAAATCCGCGGCCATGGGGTCCAGGCCCTGGTCCGGCGAAAGCAGTTCGCTCTGCCCGGAGTAGATGGTCACGGCGCGCATGGCCATCTCCATGTGGGTGCGCATGCCCGCGGCATGTGCGGGCAACGCGAGGCTGCAAGCAGCGGCGATCGCGAGGGCGTACTTCATGTGCGTGGTTCTCACCTGTTGTTCGAGACAGCTGGTTTCACTCGTGCCGGAGAGCTTCTACCGGATTCATGTTTGCGGCGCGTAAGGCGGGGTAAATGCCGAACACGATGCCGACCAGGGCGCTGATGGCAAAGCTCAAGACGGCGCTCCAAGGCGTGACGATGGTGGCCATCTGCGCGTACCATGTGATGATGAAGGGGATGGTAATGCCGATGGCCACGCCGATGATGCCGCCGGTCGTGGAGAGCAGCACCGTCTCGATAAGAAACTGCTTGACGATGTCGCGCTTGCGGGCGCCCAAGGCCCGGCGGATGCCGATCTCGCGCGTGCGCTCGGTCACGCTGGCCAGCATGATGTTCATGATGCCGATGCCGCCGACGACCAGGCTGATCGCCGCAATCGCGCCTAGCACGATGTTGAAGATGCGCTTCGTTTCTTCGGCCCGGCGGAGCAAGGCAAGCGGCACCACGATTTCATAGTCTTGCTTGTCGTGCATGTTGTCTACAATCTCGCCGATGATGGCGGCCGTCTCGACGACTTGGGATTCGTCGGCGACGCGCACAGTGAGTTCGTGCAATTCCACCCGTTCGGCATTGAAGCTGCCGGATTGCCTCCGGACCAATACTTCGCCAAAGCGGTCTTGCGCGCAGGTCAGCGGAATGAAAATCTCGAATTCGGAGCCTTCGCTGGCGCCTCCTCCTGCGTCGCCCCCGCCGCCGCCTAGGAGTCCGCCGCCATTCCCAGCCGCCGCGCGTGCCGCCATTACACCGACGACGCGGTAATAGTTATCCGCGATGCGGACCGTTTCGCCGATGACCGGGCCGGTGGGGAAGAGGCGCTCGACCGTGCGCGCACCGAGCACCGCAACGCTCGCGCCTGCTTCGTACTCGCGTTCTGTAAAGAACCGTCCCCGCTCGATCGGGTGGTTGCGCATTTCGGGGTACCAGTGCACGGTGCCCTTCACGTCGGCGTCGACATTGTGGCGGTAGCGCCAGATGTCTTTGCGGATGATGCGCGCAGGGACGAGCACGTCGACCGTGGGCAGCGTCGTCCGGATGCGCTGCAAATCCGCGTGGGTGATGCCGTACTCATTTACACGGCTGCGGCCTTCGGTGGCGTTGCCCGTATCGGGAGGTTTACGGCTGCGCACGATGACATTGGTGCTGCCGAGCGAGCGAATTTGTTGCTGGGCTTCGTAGCTCGCCCCTTCGCCAATGGCCAACATGCTGATCACCGAACACACGCCAAACACGATGCCCAGAACGGTGAGCAAGGAGCGTGTCCGGTGGAGCCAGAGCGTCTTGAGCCCGAGCCGGACAGCACGCTCGAAGAGCCGCATCTGCGCCATGAAGCCGCCGGGGCCAAGCTTGCCCGGGGCGGGCGGATCAGGCGCTTGCATGCTCGCGTACCAAGTCGCGCTCGAGGCGGCCATCCATCAGGTAGATGGTGCGCTGGCTGCGTTCGGCCACGCTCTCGCTGTGCGTCACCATGATGATGGTCTTGCCCTGCGCCGCGAGTTCATCGAACACCTCGAGAATGTCGCTGCCTGAAGCGGAATCAAGGTTGCCGGTGGGCTCGTCCGCGAGAATGATGAGCGGGTCATTGATCAACGCACGCGCAATGGCTACGCGCTGTTGCTGGCCGCCGGACAACTCGAACGGGCGGTGATGGAGCCGATGTGAAAGGCCGACCCGTTCCGCGAGGGCCTTGGCCCGCTTCCGCGATGCACTGTCCGTCTGCCCTTGATACATCAGCGGCACTTCGATGTTCTCGAGTACATCGAGCTGCTGTATGAGATTGTACGCCTGGAAGATAAAGCCGATCTGGGCCCCGCGGATGATGCTGAGGGCATCATCGTCGAGTTGTGCGACATCGGTTCCGCCCAGGAGGTACTGCCCGGTGCTGGGGCGATCGAGGCAGCCAAGCAGATTCAGCAGGGTCGATTTGCCGCAGCCGCTCGGCCCCATAATGGTGGTGTATTGCCCGGGCTCTATAGCGATATTGATGTCCTGCAGGACGTCAACCTGAACCGCGCCAAGGTCGTATGTTTTTCCCAAGCCGCGCAATTCCGCGATAGGGCCCTTGTGAGTGGGGTGCATTGTGTTTGCGGGATCCTGTCAGCGCGCCGCGACAGGCTGCTCGGGTGCGGGGGAGTCCAGTTCGAACCCGTCCGGCGCCCGCAGCAGAATCTGCTCGCCCACGTTCAATCCTTCACGAATCGAGACGAAGTCGGACGTGTACTCGCCGGTCTGCACGGCGCGGGGAGACGGGACGCCCGCACTGGCAACGTAGACGATGTCGTCGTCGCCCCGGCGGTGCACGGCATGCAAGGGCACGTAGACTACATCCTCGAGCCGGTCGATGATGATTTCTGCCTCGGCACTTGCGCCAGGTTTCAACCAATCATAGGCGCCGTCGATCGCGACAAGCGTCGTGTATTCTTTCAAGTCGGGATTCAGCCAGCGGCTTTGCGAATCGGGCAAGACGGCGACTTTGTGAATCTTACCGGTCAGCGGCGCCTCGGGGTAGGAATCCACCGTGATGCGCGCCGGAAGGCCAACCTTGACCTTGCTGATGTCTGACTCGTGCACCTTGACGTTGAGCGCCATCCGCTCCATGTCAGGAATGATGATGATCTCATCGCGCTCGTTGACGGCCGCGCCGGGCTCGATGCGGCGGTCGTCCCAGCGATCTTGCGAGGTGGCGTAGACCACAAGTCCGGTGCGCTCGGCGGTGATGACGCATTTCTCGATCTGCTCGATGAGTTCGTCTCTGCGGCTTGTTTTCAGCCGGTACTGCGCCTCGTTCGAGCGCATGCGCGACATGGCCTGGGCAAGCTTCGACACCGCTTGCTTCTGAACACGTTCCAGTTTGCGCAGCGACTCCTCGTAGTCGCTGAGATACTTCTCGGCCTGCTTCGGAAATTCGTATCGAATGAAGAGGTCAAGGGCGGTCTGTGCCGCTTCGAGACTGATCTCTTTGCGGCGCACGGCCATCTCGTCATTCTCAAGTTCGGACTGCGTCACGAAATCTTGCTCAGCCAGGCGCTGCGTGCCGTCCAGCGTCGTACGGGCCAGTCCGAGTTCTTCCTCGGCAAGCAGCATTTCGTCCATCAACTGCCGGAGGCGCTGCTTGGCCTCGCCATCATCGAGCACGTCGACATCCGCGTACTGCGTGAAATCGATATCCGGCACGGCTTCCACGACTGGTTCGGCAATGGCTTCCTCGAGGGCGTCTTCCGTACCGGAACGCGATGCCTCCTTAGGCGGAGGCGGGGGCGGCAACACGTCATCGAGCCGGCCGGTTTCCAGCGCGGCGCTTGCGGCGAAGATCTCCTCCTGCAGCTCGTTTAGGCCGCGGCTTGAAATGATGTCTCCCGCAACGGCAGAGCCGAGATACTTCTGGAAGTCCATCAACATGAAGCGAGCTTCAAGTTCAGCCGCCTTGATGTCGCTTTCGTTTTGCTTGATTTGAATCTCATACTGTTCGCGCGCGTCGGTGAATTGCGCCAGCGCGTTTTGATACTCGATTTCCGCGGACGTCAGGCGCTCTTCCAAATCGCTGTCGTCCAGCCGCACCAGCACCTTTTCGTTGGCGACATCTTCCGGCGTGATCAAATAGCCCTCGTCGACGATCTCGAGAATCTTGGTCTGGCCGCGGACTTCGGAGGTGATGATTTGCGACTCGAGGGCTTCAATGTTGCCGCCCTCGAGCACGGTAATCTCGAGGTCGCCCTGGCGTGCCTCGAATGTTACCGCTTCTTCAGACGGCCCGCCGCCGCACGCGCTCAGAAGCAGGACGGCGGCAACGGGCGCCAACAGCTTCGCGCTTGTGCATTGAAGACTAGCTCGATGCCGAGGATGTGGGGGGGACGTCATCGGTAAGATTCTCCCATTGGCCGTTGGGCTTGATATATAGAATGCCCATATCCCGGAAAAATTCCAGGAGGGCCACATTGTAGTCAACGAGCGCTGCGGTTAGAAGATTCTGGGAATCAATTAAATCATTGCGCGCATCAATTTGATCCAGCGCCGTTGCGCGGCCGAGTTCGGCTTTCAATTGTTCATTGAGGACACGCCGCTCATTGAGGCGCACGCTGTTCAAGCGGATCTCATAGGCGCGCCGGGCTTCATCCAGATTACGCGAGGCACTGCGGACGGCGAGCTTGACGTTGTCTTCCCCGAGACTTCGTGCTCTCCGGGCACGCTCGCGGTCGATGAGCGCCGTGCGGTAGGCATTGCGTTCCGCCGTTCGTTCCAATCCGAGGTCGAGGTCAAGTCCTGCGCTCCACGTGGCCCGGTCGAAGTCGAGATTCTGAAACGCATCGGCGCCCGTGCTTGACACCTCGGCATCCGCGGCGATGTCTATGCGCGGGCGCAATTGATTGGCAGCAACAACGATCCGGCGCATGGCGTCGTCCTCTTCATCACGAAGCGTGTAGAGGTCGAGTCGGCTGACAAGGGCAATGCTGACGGCGTCGCTCGCCGCAATATCGGGATCTTGGATGCCATCTTCCGAGAGGGCCTCGAGTTCATTTGGCTGCAAAACAATCTTCACGTCCGTCGCGAGACCCAAGTCGATTTTAAGGGAATCGAGCGCCTCGCTATACCGGCGCACCGATTGAATCCACG
>CAZLBS010000335.1:0-4852 GCA_964557505.1 uncultured Nitrospiraceae bacterium
CCGTCTTGGTCCAGCGCATGGCCTGCACGGCGCCGCTCGCGCGCAAGGCGAGGCTATACATCCGCATGGCGTCGTTGGTCTCGAGGGTCCGCCCTTCGCGCGCCAGGCGCCGGAGGTTGCCATAGGTCGACACCTGGTTGAAGCCGTGGTCATGCACGCCAATGTGGGTGATATGCGGCGCCATGTATTGCATGGTGGACGAGCGGCCCATCTCCCAGAATGCCGCGTCTTCCGTGCCGTCGTATTGCAGAATCTGACAGCCGTATTGAAAACCCTGGGTCCATTCGGTCCAGCCTCGCGTGGTGTACTCGCCATTCACGGTGAAGACGGGCGACCCATGGGCGGGATCCCAGCGCTTTGCGAGCCGCGCAATCTTCGGGCCCGCCAGCGAAAACAATGCGTCCACCTGCGGCAGAACAGACTCCACCGTTACTTTCGTATCGACCTGCATATTGATTCCCCGCTTACATGTCGCGAAATTCGCACATATTTACGCACAAGATCGTATCAGGGTGCGGCGTTGGAATGCATCTGGCTGTGCGCATCGGGGCCGTTGCGGTAGCATGTAGCGTTGATGCGCGTCGGCGAACGCGAACCGGGAGCAGGAAGTGGGGGTCCAAGAGGACAGCGTTGGCGAGCGGCTTGGCGCCGCCCAAGGGCGGGCGGCTTCGTCTGAGCCCAGCGACGGCGCGCTGATACAAGCGCACCTTGCTGGCGACGCGCAGGCGTTTACATTGCTCGTGCGGCGATACAAGGACCGCGTGTATGCCGCTGCCTTTCGCGTCGTGCATGACCCGGACGCGGCGGCTGAAATTGCCCAAGAGACATTCGTGCGCGCGCACCGGAAACTCGGCGGCTTCCGCGCGGAAAGCAGCCTCTATACATGGCTCTACCGCATCGCGGTAAATCTGGCGAAGAACCGCCTGCGGGACAATGCGCGCAAGGGCCGCGACAAGGGCGTGAGCCTGGAGGCGATGGAAGCCGGACATGGCGGCCTTGCGCGTGCGCTCGAAAGCGCGGATGCGAATCCTGGCGAGGCGGCGGCGGCCCAAGAATTGCGGGCGATCCTGTGGGAATGCCTCGACGCCTTGGCGGAACACTACCGCGAAGCCTTCGTGTTGCGCGTGATAGAGGGCGCGGAATATGCGGAGATCGCCGCCGCCTTGAACATCCCGGGCGGCACGGTGAAGTCGCGCATGAATGCCGCACGCAAGCAATTGGCGGCGTGTCTTGATAAGAAAGGATATCCGCTGGGTAAGCGCAGCGAACCATGACTGATCGTGACGCCATACGAGAGCAGCTGTCGGCATACCTGGACGGCGCGTTGCCGCAGGAGGAAGACGCCAAGGTGCGGCAGGCGCTCAAGGAAGATGCGGCGCTGCGCGCTGAGTGCGAGTCGATGCGGGCGGTCGATACGGCCTACCAAAGTCTCGGGCGAATGCAAGCGCCAGACGAACTCGAGGCGAGGATTCTCGCCGCTGTGGCGGAAGATGTGGATGCGCCGCACCGTACGGATGGGGCCGGCAATGTGGCGCCTCTGCGCCTTAGCCGTGCCACCATCACCTCGTTGGCGCTGGCGGCGGCAGTGCTCATGGTATTTGGCGTGGTGGCGTTGATCGCGGGGAACCCGCAGGTCAGCATCGAAACGGCCAGCGTGCAGTCCGATGCCGAGGAGCAAGAACTCTACGAGCAACTCGAGGCGCTAGGCTATGGCGCCGCGGAGCATGAGGCGCCAGTTCCAGCGGCCCCGCCGCCTGCGCCCCTGCCTGCGCCGCCGCCAGAACCCGCGCCTCCTGCCGAAATGCGCGACGGATCGGGCGGCGAGGGAGGGGCCCGGCGAGCGATGGATGAACCGCTCACCGAGCCGGAAGACGCGTGGCAGCCCCGGACGCACACCGCGCAGCCTCCTGCACCTAGCGAGGAAACCGCTCTGGGATATGCGGACACGGATGCGCATGCTTTCAGGCTCGAGCAGCGTGCACCGCGCGATCCGGAATCGGTAGAGACTTCGCAGGCCCCTGCGGGAGCCGTGGCAGACCAACTGCGCGCGTCCAAGACAGCCCCGGCTGCTTCCCCATCACCCTTGAACATGAATGAGGCCGTCCCTGACGGCGCCATGGATACGGCCGAGACGGCGCCGGCCACTGCGCCCCAGCGTGTGACGCTTGCCGGCACGCAGTTTCAGAAGACAGGCGGCGCCTGGGTGCAGGAGGGTTACAGCGGCGAATCCTTCACACCTATCGTGCGCGATGATGCGCGCGTCCAGGCTTGGCTGCACGAGCATCCGGCCTACCAGCGCCTCTTCTCCGGAAGCCAGCCCATCATCGCCAAAATCGATGGGGACTGGTATCGCATAACCAGTGCAAATAACTAAACCTTAAACTACCCCCTACATACTATCCCTATTTTTTACTTGCCATTCATAGCGCTTCGTGCTATACCAAACGCGCTGCAGTGGGTTTGGTTTTTAACGCATTATGTTTTGGGGAGGGTATGACAATGTCTGCCGAGATCCGTCTTTTTTGTTTACGTATGGTTGCGTGCAGTTTTATGGCGCTTAGTGCAGCCGTTGCACTGGCGCAGACGGAAGTGCGCCTGAATCCCACACTCGAGGAAGGCGAAGTAGCGATTGGGGAGTTCTCTCCCAATGGTGCGTTCGTCCTCTTGCGCGCACCGCTCGAGGGCGCCGAGCCGAACGATGTCGATGAGTTGTTTGTCTATTCGCGTCCGGACGGGACCCTGACGAAAGTAAACGGCAGCTTGCCCGATGGGCAGACCTTAGGCACGACGGTGACGCCCATTGCCGGGGGATTTGCGCCGGAGCCATTCTCTTCCGATAGCAATTACATCGTCTATATCGCGCCGCAGGACCTGCCGGAATCGGAACTTTTCTCGTATGAGATTGGCACGGATACACGCACTAAGTTGAACAGCTCGCTTCCCGCCTTCAACGCGGTGGAAAGCTTTACCATTCTGCCGGATACGGACCGCGTGATCTACCCGATCACAGATGAGGCAGACATTCCCACGCGGAATGTGATTCAACGGACGGTGCGGCTGGATGGCACGGGCGGCGCGGAGATTACCTATGGCGGCGTGGCCAGCAACAATCAGAACGTGACCATCACGACGCTGTTGCCGGCCGCCTCGGGCGATACCTTCCTCTCGCTGGTCACGTTTGGCCCGAGCGTGAACAACCGGCAGAGCGTGCCGTTTGCCGCCCCGCTTCAGGGCGGCGCGGCGGTTCCGCTCATCCCCGCGGAGTTGGAGGCCGGCATTAGCGGCGTCACCATTGCTGGCGGGGTGCAAGACCGCTACCTGTTCCTGGCCGATTTGACGGCGTCTGAGCCTGGCAACCGGGGCCTGTATGTGACCACGGCGCCGGGCTACGGCCTGGTGCGCGTCGACGACCCTGCCATTACAGCGGCGGCGGGCATCGCCAATGCGTGGCTGTCGCCGGATGGCCAGACGGTGCTGTACCGTTTGCAGAGCAACGGGGCGTTCTATGCCGTCCCAGCCGCGGGCGGCACGAATCAGGCGGCGACCTTCCCGCCAGCCACCACGCTCACAGGCACTGCCGCGGCTTCCGCCTTTCTCGGCGAGGGCACGCAGCTGCTGGTCTATCTGTCTGATGAAGCCTTTGTGTTGTCCGTAGACGCCGACAGCCTGACGGGGGCAACGTTCGATTTGACGACTGTGCCGCAGAACAATTCGCTGGCATTTTTCACGGCCGTTCCCGACGACAGCAAGGCATTGCTCCGGTTCGACCAGCCTTCAGGCACGGAAGGCCTGCTCTATGGCATCGATACAGAGGCCGCCACGATTACGCGGCTGGACAGCACGATCCCCATTGCGACCAACCTGGCCATGATTGACGCGTTCTTTATGCGCGATGGATTCGACCAGGCCTTCCCGCTGGCCGGCAGCCCTTTGAGCGTGGCGTATGTAGGCATCAGCGATGCGGGCAACCAGACCTGGGACCTCATTCAGGCGCCGTTTGAAGGAGGAACCCCCGAGGTGCTCAACACGAACAGCACCGAGGGCGGGCAGGTGATGCAGGTCATCACGGCACAGGGCGGTGAAATCGTCGGCTTCAACTCCGACCACGATGGCCAGACCGGCTTCGACTTCTTCGTACTCTCCCTCGACGAAGCCGCGCCGGAGTTGGCCGGCGAAGTCGAGCGCATTGGGCCGCAAGTCACTAATTCGACGACCGTGTCGTGGCGCATCACCTTCGACGAAGCAGTCACGTTGACGGTCAACGACATTACGGTGAACGGTCTGGCAGGCGATGTCTCTATCAGCGGCGGGCCGTCGTCTTATGTGGTCAGCGTGGCGCTCAGCGATCCTGCGCCGCAAGGCGCCGTGAGCATTGACATCGCGGCAGGGATTCCCGACCTCAGCGGCAATGTCACGCCGGCAGGATTCTCCGCCCCGCAGTTCACCATCGACCCCGACATCAACACGCAGCCATTCCCCGAGGCCGACTCGGGCACGCCCGTGGCTGGCGGCGTGGCCCTGCTCATCCTCGCCGCGGGATTGAGCGCTATGGGAACCGGACGCATCGCACGCCGGTAATCCGCGAATCATATCGACGCCATAACGGCGGCATAGGGCGGCAGTGCGTTGCGGCCTTATGCCGCCATTGCCGTATTGGCCTAAGTTAAAGCGCCCCTTGCTTCTGGCTGAGCAGCGCGCTCGCGATTCGTTTTGCTCACATCCTAACGCCCGGCGTATGCTCACGCAGAGAGGATGTTGCGATGCGGGGCGCATAAGGCAGGGGAGACGCAGTACGCATGGACCTGACGAAGGTGGTGCGGCCGGAGTGCGTGGCGGCGGCTGTTGCCGCTCC
>CAZLBS010000336.1:0-1480 GCA_964557505.1 uncultured Nitrospiraceae bacterium
AGATCTGGAGCGACTGCGCCGCACCATAAGCATCGTTCAGGCCGCCCAAAATGGGCCCCGCGATAGCTGTCGAGATGGCGCCCATGCCGCCGACCAAGGCCAAGCCGAGCGCGCCGGTGCGCGGCGTGCGTTCCGAGGCGATGCCCAGCATCGTCGGCCACCAGTACGCCACGCCCACGTAAAGCAGCGTGGATGCGATAAACCACATCGCGAGTGATTCGGCGATGCCCATCAAAAACAGCCCGAGCGCGGCCATCGGAGCGGTGAAGCCGATGAGCCCGACGGGACTGAACTTGTGCGCCCACCCGCTCCCGAATTGGCGCAACAAGTACATCAGGCCATTGCCCCAGACGAGCAGCAGGATTCCCGTCGTCGCACCTTGCCCCATGACCTCGTTGGCCACATTTGTGATCCATTGACCCGGGCCCAATTCACTGGTCGCCGTGAAGAACATCATGACGAAGAGCACGATGAAGGCAGGCCGCAGCGCTCCGGTGAACATCTCGCCGAACGACACGCCCGCCGCGACGCGCTCCGTCGGCGGGAACTTGGCGGTGAATATCATGGCGGTGTAGATAACGGTGGGCACGAGCAGCGTCGCCATCTTGAGTTCCCAGCCCCAGCCAATTTGGCTGAACAAGAAAGCAAGCAGGCCGCCGATCACGATGCCCCCTGGGAACCAGGCGTGAAAGATGGTGAGCTTGTTGCCCTTTTCTTCGGGATACATGGTGGCGATGAGCGGGTTGCAGACGGCCTCGACGAGGCCATTGCCCGCGCCGATGATGAAGGTTGCCGCCACCACCGTGTAAAAGTTGGGAGCAAAGATCGTCAGGATCGTGCCGCCGATGTGGCAGACAGCGGCGATGCGCATGAGCAGCCCCATGCCGAGCGCATCAACCAATGGCCCGCCAAAGATGATGAACAGCCCAAAGGACCAGAATGCGACGCCGGCGATAATGCCGAGGTTGGTCTTGACGCGCTGCTCGCGGAGTTCCTCCTCGCTGATGTCCTCCACCATTTCCTCAGCGGTGTCGGCCCCAATACCCTCAATGACGTATGGCGCCACGAACTCGACTTCGAAGTCGCCCATGATGTCGCCGCGAATGGCGAAGGACATCGCGGTGGCCGCAAGCGCGACGCAACTGGCGATGAACAGCAGTTGGCGTTTTTCCATGTCCCGGAATCCCCTTGCTCCCTCGGCGGGCGTCCTTCCAGTGGCCCGCTAGCCCAATATGCTCCCCGGCGTGCCTGCACACACACGCTTCGCGCATGGTAGCCCCCTGCCGTGTAAGGCGCAAGTTAGGATGGCGCGCCTCGAGGGCGCATCCCCGGCCAGGGAAGTTGCCGGAAACGATGCCTACTCAGCGTAAGGATTCGCCTTTTCCCCGAGCAGCTTGGCCAGGAGGTCATCGAGGGTGGCGCCTTCGTGCTGCTTGGGGAAGGTGGCTGAAGCGCCACACTGCTCGACGGCTTTGGGGTC
>CAZLBS010000336.1:1490-4842 GCA_964557505.1 uncultured Nitrospiraceae bacterium
AGTATTTGTCACGCGAGAGTTCGATGCTGCGCTCGACGGCTTTGGGGTCGAGGGCCTTTTCGGTGAGAAGCACGATGGGCAGCGTCTTCGGCACATCGGGGTCCTCGCGCAAACGGCTGCAACATTCGATTCCGTTGTAAACCGGAAGTGCCGCACTGAGCAACACGAGGTCTGGCTGGCGGGAGAGGCAGGTGTCCACGGCATCGTAGCCGTCCAACACATGCATCACCTGATGGCCCGCACCGGTAATCCAAGCCTCAAACATCGCCGCCGCTTCCAGATCATCGTCTGCCAGCAGAATAAGCGCCATGCGAAGCCAGTCCCCTTTCATGCGCAGCCATGCGTTTCCCGTGTTGAAATGCTAGTGCGTTGCTCTCTACCATCGCAAGGCTGCGGCGGCGAGGCCAGTCAATCCGCGGGGCAGGCGCGGGGAGCCCGCCCCAAGCACGCACAACTTCTGGAGATAACTTGCTGTGTTTAAACGGTTTATAAATGGGACCCAAGAAGCGCGGACCATGAGGTTGTTGACCGCCGTATTGCTGTGCGGTATAGCGTCGGGGATTGCCGGAGCGCAGCCAGCCCCTGAAGGACCGGTCCCTGCTCCGCGGCCTGCGCCTCAAGAACGGCCGGACGCGCCCGCGCCGCAACCTGAAGACGCCTCGGAAGAAGCTTTCGCGCCCGAAACGCCTGACGCCCCCGCCGGCGCCAGCCCGGGAGAAGCCCAGCAAGGCGACGTCATCCTCCTCGAAAACG
The DNA here is from genome assembly GCA_964557505.1 of uncultured Nitrospiraceae bacterium. Classification (GTDB taxonomy): domain Bacteria; phylum Hydrogenedentota; class Hydrogenedentia; order Hydrogenedentales; family CAZLBS01; genus CAZLBS01. The sequence continues at coordinate 2,244 of CAZLBS010000336.1, forward strand.
GCAGCCAGATGGATGGCGTCCAGGTCGTACGCGAAAATCCGGTCAGCTACGTCGTGGAAATCGTCGAGGGCGTCACAATGGAACTGCCGCGCACGCAAGTGAAATCGATCGTTTACGACGACATCGACCCCCTTGCCGAACGCCTTCGCCGCGCGCGCGAGCGGGCAAGCGGAGAGAGCGACGAGATTCTAGCCCAAAAACTCGATCCGGCCTTCAACGAAAAACTGAATGATCCCTATGACGCCCCGCTTGACTACGTTGATATGGACATGATTGAGATTGTGCAGCGGTTAGCGGAGCGGAAAGCGTTTACAGTGGAGGTGAGTGATGCGGTGAAAGGATTGCCGCCCGCCGAACGCCAATGGACGGTGCGGCAAGAACCTGGCGTCACCACGTTGCAAGTCTTGCGCAACCCATTTCAGGAGCGCTTTCCCAACCTGAGGGTGCGGTACGAATTCAATAAAGTCCGGATTGTCACCGCGGAAGAAGCCAAGGCAGTGAATGAAGAAGAGGGCGGCATGGCGGGAGATGCCGCAACGACCGGCGATGCTGCTGCCTCAGGGGCCGGTCTCCCTTAACGAAGCCCTAATCGCAGCTTTTTCCAGCGACCGTCCGGCTATGGGCCTAGCAGGTGTTGCGACGGGTCAAAGAACGCTGGCGGCTCTGTCGTGAATTGCTTCGGCGGCGGCACATGCTCGCCCTCATGACAGCACGGAGCCGGGCGATACTTCATCTGCAGCGCCGTTTCCAACGAGACGGCGCCTCGCTTCGCAGTATCCAAATGCTCACAATCTTCCGTGTGGTACCGATCGCTCCCCGGGACCACAATCACGCGCTCTGGGCCGGCCGTCGAAGCATCGGGAAAGAGCACGAGCAGCCAGAAAATGGCGCCCGCGATCAACACAAGCGGCACACTGGCAGCAATGGCGCGGTAGCCGAGTCCCATCAGCTTAGAACGAAACGGTTCCGGAGCGGACAAGGTAAACTGCTCGCCACAGTGCTTGCACAGTAACGGCAAGTCCCACGCCCAATTCTTGTAGATGGCCTTCCGGCCACAATGTTTGCAAACGATGAGCCGGTCGGTGCGCCGGCTGCGGGCAGTCAACTCATTCCAATTCATGTGATGGCGGCGTCCTGCTGTCGAGCGCCATTCGGGCGCTGATCTAGTGTGCACCAAACCCTCTCGCACCGGCGTCATTCTGACACAAAACTAGAGAGGTGTCCATCAATGCACGTGAAGAAGATCTTCAGACCGTCTTACGCTGCCTTTCTCGTGGCCATTGGGCTGGCTTCAGCCGCCCAGTTGATGCTGGATGACGACCGGGCCAAAGCGTCTGCCGAAACAGCTACACCGGAATTCGTTTGCGTCGAACAAGAAGAAATGTGCTGGCCAACCACGCTCTGCATCAACGAACAATTTGTCCGCACGCAGGGCTTCACCGACCAGTTTTGTTCCTATACCGGCGTCTCAACAGATCTCTGTTGGCCAGCCATCATGACCTGCTGCAACGTCTATCGCTGCCCTACTGAAGTGTATTTAGGGGCCCTCTGGGAAGAGGATGAATGCCTTCCGCTGTAATTGACGCCGCACTAAAGCTAAGGAGAACGATTCATGTTGCGCATTGCGCTTGTCATTTTGTTTGTTGCTTTTCCCACGGTTGCGGTTGCTCAACCGGCCTCTGCCGATGGGGCCCAGTTGGCGCAATCGGCTCTGGCGGGCGTCTCGGCTTCGCTTGAAAGCGTCGATACGTGCGTCACTGTCCTTCGCCAAGAGTATTGGCAAGAACCCGCATTCGAAGAAGAACTCATCGCCCTGTCGATCGGCGACAAGCCGCGGGACATGTTTGTTCAGCCGTCGCCGGTTCGCGAGATTCGCTGCTGGGAAAAGGGCCCTGCATTTCGCATCGAGGTGCACGGCGTGCTGGCCGACGGCTCGACGCGCCTCGAGTATTGCTACATGTCCGACGGCGAAAAGGCGGCGTACTACACAACGCGCCTGCCCGCCGGCAGGGAAGGCGTCTATGGCCGGGTCGTCGAGTTGACGCAGCTAAACGACATGATCGGCTTCCCGCGGTGGCGCGACTTTTACCAGACGAAGCTCGGGGCGCTGGGCCGCGTCCAGCAAACGACGGCCGAAGCAGGCGCCGCTTCGGGGATGATCGACATTGTCGGCTCGAGCTCGCGCTCTCGCACCGTTGCCACTGTGGACTCCAGCAAGGGCTTCATCCCTGTGGCCATGCAATATTATGTGGATGACGAATTGACCGTCTCCCGCTCAGCCGATGGCATTTACGAGCAAGATGGCATCCATGTGCCGGCGATGACGACAACCTTCACGTACCACAACGGCGCATTGGTATCGTCGAGTATCGTCGAAGTCGTGTCCGCGCGCTTCAATGTGCCGTTAGAGGACAGCGTGTTCGAGATCGAGTTCCCGGAGGACGCGCGAATCGCGCACCGCAGCAAGCTCCAGAAATAGGCGCCCAATGACGCCGGAAGAGCCGCCCTGGCGGCATGACCCTAATGCACCGGCAGCGCAACGGCCATTAGAGCCGGGCAGAGGAAATGAAGAGAAAGTTCCCGAGGCCCGCGCCTAGGG
>CAZLBS010000337.1:0-4832 GCA_964557505.1 uncultured Nitrospiraceae bacterium
CTCGACGGGCTCTTCATTGACCCACATGCGCCAGCGCACGGCCGAGTTGATGCGCGCCATGTGCACGTTGAATTCATTCATGGCCCCGGGGCAGGCAATAACGTCTTCGCTGCCGGCCTTGTGGATCTCGCAGCCGAGCTTGATGAATTCGATGGGCTCGAGCCGCCCTTCCGCGAGGCGATCGATCACCTCTTCGACGGGCAGCGCAATGGTGCGGTTGCCCCGGCGGCTGTTGCGAATGGGCGCTTTGGGCACGCCTGGCCAAGCATGCTCCGCCGAGAGCAGCGTGCCGTCGCCGCCGTAGCAGATGACGACCTCGGGATTCTCCTCGACGAGATCGAAGCTGCCGTGCCGCTCGATGATCGGCGCTATCTTCGGGGCGCCGCTGCCAAAAAGCACTACCTTCACTGGCCGGGTGCGACTCCATGACGCGGGCTGTCGTTCTGCCTGATGCATGTCCATTCGTCCCACACCGCCGGCCAGGGCTACATGGGCCGGTCGGCAAAGCGGCGCGACACCAGAAACGTGACGGTTACCAGCACCATCAGCACTACGCTGTATGCAAACGCCGCACCGATGCCGGATCCATTCCACTGCTCGAAAATCATCATCGATATCGGCCTGTTGGCTGGGGAATATAGCAGAATGCTCGCGACGAATTCGCCCAATGAGAGGGTGAATACCAAGGCGGCGCCAGCGATGACCGCAGGCGCGAGCAACGGCATGACTACCCTGACGAAGGCGTAGGCAGGCGTCGCCCCGAGGGTGCGCGCGGCTTCGACCAAGCCGGCATCGAAGGGCTCGATCGCCGCCGTAGCCATGCGCCCCATCAAGGGAACGTTCCGCACAAAGTAAGCCAGAGGCAGCATCCACACCGTGCCATACAGGATGAGTTCCTCCGGGAGCCACGCATCATTGAATGCGACGATGAGGTTGATCGCAACGACCGTCCCCGGCAAGGCCCAAGGGAGCATCAGCATCAGATTCACCCAGCGTGCGCCGGGACGCCTCCGCCCGATGAGGTAGCCGGCGGGCAGCGCCACCGCAAGACATGCCGCCGTGCTCAGGGCGCTCATCCAGATGCTGTTGAAGACGGGCTCCAACATATCGCCGCTCGTGAAGACGCGCGTGTAGTTCTCAAGCGGAAACGCCGTCGGCACGAGTTCCGTGTGCCACTGCTGATGATCGACGAGCGACAGCCACAGGATGGTGGCATGTGGAAAGAGGATGATGCCGGCGCCGAGCCAGCTCGCCGCGCCCGCCAAGTAACGGCCCGTGGGCGACTTCAGCGTCCGGCGAACCCCCTTGCCTGCGCCCCCGCGCGACGGGCCAGTCGAGCGGAAAACGGCCAGGGCTCCCAGCGACAGCAAAGCAAGCAGCAGGGTATAGTCCATGGGCTCCTTCTCGTTGAATTGCGTCTGCTCGAAAAAGATCTGCGTGCTCAGCACGGGAAAATCTTGCCCGAAAAAGTAGGGGGCGCTAAACGAGGCGCCGGACGACATGAAGGCCAGCAGGGAGGCGCCGATAAGCGCAGGACGCAGTTGCGGCAAGGTGACGAGGAAGAAGACGCGGAGCCGGCCCGCGCCCAGCGTGCGTGCCGCCTCCAGTTGCGAGACATCGAGCGACTGCAAGGCGGCGCCTGCCATCGCATAGAAGAAGACATAAAACGAATAGGCGTGGATGACGAGCACGGCTCCGAGTCCGCGCAGCGAGATGTCGGCGCCTATCCACGCCTCGAAGGCGCGGGGAACGAGGCCGTCATGCCCAATGATATACCAGAAGCTCAGCACCCCAACCAGCGGCGGCAACGCAAACGGCAAAAAGGCGATGCCCGACAGCACCAAACGCCCGGGGAAGTCGTAGCGCGTCAGCAGAAACGCGAGCGCGGTGCCAATAAGGCCGCTAAACACCACCGTGCCAATGCCCAAAACGGCGGTGTTCCATAGCGCGAGCCAGCCTTGGGCAATGAAGCCGCGGTCGACCTGCAACTCACCTGCGAGCCACACGCGGAGCGTTTCGGCGGCTAGCCGCAGGGAAGGATACAAGACCGCAATACCCAGGGCGGCCACGCAAATGGCCAGGAAGGCGGCATCGAGCCGCCATGTATCAGGACGAACGCGGACCGGCGCCGGCACTGCCTGAAGCCGCCGACTCGTTCAGGTCGGCATTCACGAACGCCTCGATGGCTTTCCGGTCGCCTTCGCTGATGCGGCTATAGAGAATGGCGACTTGATAATGCTCGGGGGAGGATTGCTCTTGCTCGCACCGCACCACGATGCCCTCACATTCGATCCGCGGCTTGCCTTGCGCCGGCAATTCCAATGCGATGCCGAACTTCGTCATCAGCGGCACCGGCTGCGCGGTGTGACAGAGCACGCCATTCGCACTGATGTTGTCGACGTGATTTAAAATGCCCGGGTCTTCATGCGACACCGTAATGGGGATGCGCGACTGCGTGCGCGGGAACCGCCGCCGTTCGCTGCCTTGCTTTTCGCTCATATCCGCTCCTCGTAAGAGACGCTTACCTCTTTGTGATTACACGTACCGCTTCGGTCATGGTAGTCCGCCGCGAAGCCCAGCGCAAGGCAACAGCCCTAGGCGCCGATGCCAGCAATCCAATAGACCAGCGCGATCAATGCCGCCACCCAGGCCCAGAAAATGAGGAAGCCTGCCATGCCCTCTTTGGTGGGCATCGGTATCTCGAGATCGGGGTGATTGATCAACTTATTCGGCGGCGGGGCCTCCACCCCCGGCGGCAAATCGAAGGGCCTCTGGTGCGGTTCGTTCGGCTGAATCGGCGTCCGCAATGCCGCGTAAAATTTCTCCAGCTTGTGCGCCGGCACCCGCGGCGTGAAGAGGCTCACCAGAATGGCGATCAGAAAGCCGGTCGAGAGGTAGAAAAACACGCTCCACGAGAAGCGGAACTGCGCGTCCCAAATCATGAAGTCGGGCAGGCTGGTTGCAAAAAAGGGTTGAATCTTGCCTCGTGAAGCTTTGCGGGCTTCTCCCTGCCCGTGCGCAATCCATTCGTCGCCGCCCGCAAGCTGAATGGGTTCTGGGATAGCCGAATCGCCAGTCAAGGGCTCGACCTCGACCAGTTGCTCTTCCGCCTCAGCGTCGAATTGGCCGATGACATTCTCCCACCATCGCCCTTCCTCCCCGAGCAAGATGATGTCCAAATCGCCATCGCCATCGCGGTCTTCGAGGCGGATGGCATCGGTACTCGCGCCGCCCTCGAGGGACTGCGCTTCGCTAAATTGCTTGCCTTCTCCGGAGAGATCTTCGTACCAGATCAGTTCCGCCGTGTCTGAATTGAAGGTGAAGTGGTCGGTATCGCCATCCCCATCGATGTCGAGCTTGTGCGTCGCTACATTGCCCGTACCCGCGAACAACATGACGGCGAAGGCCGCCAGCGTCCCGGCCCATACGCCGGCTACGCTCGTGCGGCGCCAGAACAATCCCAACCAAAATGCCGCGCCCATGAGCGCCTGGATTTTGAAAAACCACTCGAGGCCGCTGGGCACATCTTCTACCAGAAAGGCGAACGAAAGGCCGCCCGCCACGATGAACAAGGAGGTCACCCGGCCGACCCACACGTAGTGATCTTCCTTGGCGTCGGGCACGAAAAAGCGGCGGTAAAAGTTCTGCGTAAAGAGACCCGCCGATGACACCATGAAGGCGTCGCATGACGACATGATGGATGCGAGCAAGGCCGCGAGGAACAGCCCCACCAAGCCGGGGAGGATAGTCGGCAAGAGGTCGCGCGCGACGAGACCATAGACCAAGTCCGGCGAGGTCTCGGGCGTGTTGCCCGTGAGGTTCGGGTACAGCGCGATGCCGCAGATGCCGACGAGCATCCACGGTATGGTGCAGAACCGCTTGATCAAATTTCCCGCCGCGAAGCCGAAACGGCCGTCCATTTCGTTTTTGCCCGCGGCGCACACCCCCATGATGTGCGGCTGCGTGACGATGCCGATCAATGCGATGAGGCCCGACATCAAAATGTGGAAGCCGTTGATCTCGCCGGGGGAAACCAGGGTGAAAATGCTTGGGTCCGCGACCGTCTCGCGCAGCCCCGTCATGCCGCCAACGGCGTGCAGCGCGACGGGCAACAGCATGAAACTGAGAATGATCGTCAGGATGCCTTGGATGAAGTCGGTCAAGATGGCCGCGGCAAGGCCGCCGGCGATGCCATACAAGACGAACATCACCGTCATGGCGACGACCGCCCATTCATAAGGGATGGCGCCGTTGGATACGGCCTCGACCATTCTCGAGCCGCCCAGCAACAACACGCCCATGTTGAACGTCAACTGCAGGACTCCGACCAGCGACGGAGGAGTCATAGCGCTGCTCGAAGAAGTCGCCCGTGGTGATGCAGCGGCTGCGCCGAAAGATGGGCGCGATAAGCCAGTAAAACGGCGTGGCGAAAAGCCAGAGCCACTGGTACCAGATGCCGCTCATGCCGCTCGTATAGCTCTTCGAGGAGACGCCGACGGCATCGTTGCCGCTGGTGCCCGCGCCAAATGCGAAGAACATCATGAGCCACTTGTTTTGGGTGCGACCGGCCATGAAGAAGTCGGCAGTGTCTTTAATGCGGGTCACCATGTAGATGCCGATGCCCGTGATGCCGACCAGATAAATCGCGAGCATCAGCCAGTCGACCCAACTGATGCCCAGCATGCCCCCGTTGTCCATGATGCCAATTCCCTTGCCCGGTATGCCGTGTGCACGCGCCCAGATGCGCTGACCCTCGGAAGCATGGCGAATGCAAGGAATTCAATGCAACCGTGTGAAGCTGGGAACCGGAAGCAAATGCGCCCCGGCAGGAC
>CAZLBS010000338.1:0-4740 GCA_964557505.1 uncultured Nitrospiraceae bacterium
GCTTGGCGTGCTGCCATGCTCGCTGACATTGGGCCGCTTGCCTTGCTTGCGGCTGCCCCCGAGCGATACGCAGAGATACTCGCGACTGCACGTCACTCGAGCGCCGAGCGCCTTCGGCGGGAACGCCAACAATTCGGCATGACGTACACGCAAGCAGGACGCCTCCTGGCAGCTCAGTGGGAATGGCCACAGGGATGGCAGCGCTTCATGTCCTGGCTGGAACAGCCCGCTCACGCTTTGAGCGCCCTTGGCAGCGAAGGCCGCCGGATTCGTTTGGTCCGCGTTGCACGGCAGCTTGCTTCGTCAGACGAGCCTGACATTCCCAATAGCCGCGAAGCCCACGCCCTCGAGTTGAATGAGAATGCTTGCGGCGAGGTGAAGCGCCGCGCGCAGTCGATTATCGCCGAGCTATCAACACTGCTTGACCCGTTGCCGGGCGATGCTGCATTGCCGTGGCGGGAATCGGTTTTGCAGTGGCTCGAATCGCGCACAGATCTGCCACGGGGCGGGGGTCCCAGTTCCATTCAAGCGGCGCGGCACGCAACCGGTTTGGCCCTTGCCGCGAGCCCGCGCGAATTGCTCGAGGCGCTGGCCCGGGCGATACAGCAAGCGTGCGGCCCCGCCCAGGGCTGGCTGTGGTTCAACGCGCCAGGGTTGCCGTCCCTGACCTGCGCCTGGACAGGTCCCGAGGATGAACCACACGTCAGGCGCTTGGCGGAAAATGGGCTGGCAGGCATCGAACAGACCATTGCTGCATTGCAGGAAATGGCCCAACTGCCGGAGAGTGCGGCGAGTGGCTGCACGGTTACCGTGGCGCCCATTGCTTCGCCGCAATCAAGCTACGGGATAGCCGCATGTCTCTGGGGCGCATCTTCGCCGGAGGGACCCCGGGCGGTCGAGGAATGGTGCCGGACAGCGGCTGCATCGCTCCGGCGTCTGCTGCTGCATCAAGAGGAGCGAGCGGCCAGGCATGCCCTCGAAGAGGCGATGGAAGGGGCTGCTTTGCAGGAACTGCCTCCGAATAGCCCCCAGCCACGGCAGCCCATCAGCAATCTTCACGCCGAAGCAGAACTCCTGCCAGCGGCCCTCGAAGGTCAACGTGCCGAGGCCGGACCCGACGCGCGTTTAGAAGCGAAGGCCTCGCCCCCTTTCGAGGCGCTTGCGCCACTCGTGCAGCAAGTGGTGCGCCGCGCCAATGCCGCACTGGCGGGCACGACTTCCGCACAACGTACGGAAGCCATTCACGACCTCGCCCTCGATGCCGAAGAAGCTCAGCTCGCGCTGGAACTCATGCAGTTGGCCCACGAACAAGAGCGGCCCTATCCGGAGCCCATCCTGTTGAACCATTTGCTCGAAGGCATCTGGGCTGCCTACCGGGAGAGCTTGAGGCGCGAAGGGATTCGTATCGAGGAACGTTATGCCGAAGGGCTGCCGCGCGTTCATCTCGACCAGGCGCGCATCGAGCGCTGCGTGCTTGCCGTGATGCACTACGCTCGCCATGCCCTCGCCCCGTATGGAGGCCCCCTGCTTGTCGCCACCGAACCCGATGCGCAGCGCCGGCGCGTGGCCCTCGCGTTCTCGTTTAACTGCCACAACGATTCGCCCCCCCATAATGTCCATGAGCCTTTCTTGACCGAAGTGCTAGAGCAAATCGGCGCGGCATACGAGGTCGCGGTCGCCGGCGGCGCGATGACAATCAGCTTTCTACTGCCCGCCGGGGTTGATGCGCCGCTCGCGCACAAACGCTTTACTTTGCACGTGCCAGAAGAATGGCCCGTCAAGCGGGTCCTCATCATTGATGACGATGAAGCCCTCCGAGATGTCCTCACCGAAATGCTCGAATGGCGCGGGTATTCTGTTGACGCAAAGCAGCCCGCCGATGGCCCTTGCGTGCTCGCGAATGCTCCTTACGGCTTGGTGCTGATCGGACTGAGCAACATGCCCAATGTGCGCGCACTCGCCGAGCAAGCGTTAAGCGCTGACGGGCGCCCACCCGTCATATTCATGACCCAATACATCAGCACCCGGGAGCGCGAAAGGCTGACCGAACGTGGCGCATATGCCTGTATCGCCAAGCCCTTTCCCGTGCAAACCTTGCTATCTGCTGTCCAAGCGGCTGCCCCGCTTCAACCCGCCTGACCCGCCGCCAGAATGGTGCGGCGCATTCATGTTAGTCCTGAATGAATTTTGACCATCGGGACGGGTTGCGGGCCATGAATCTGCGAAATTCAAGAATTTATCCGTTGACGTGTGCTTTGGGATAGGTTAAGTTTTACGTACAAAGTCCTGACGTGATGGCGAAAGCACTACGTAGGGTATTGCTGGGAAACATCAGGAGGCGGAAAGGAGGTGGTCCACCGTGACAAGTCCGGGAAAACCCGGCGCTAGTGGCCGCGATTCGGCGATTGGCGCGGGAGGATGCGTTCAGGTGGTTCAGGCCGCATTCATGAGGTTTGATCAAGTGGAGGCAACCCCGCGTTAACCGGGTAGAAGCAGGCTGCTAGCCATATCTTAAGGACGGCGCGCAGGTCATATTCCGCGTGCCGTCCTTAGTTTTTATTGACTGTATTGACGAAAGATCCCGCATGGTCGCACACGTTCTAATCCTTGACGAAGATTTGAACGGGCGGTATGCTGCTGCGGGTGTAGATGGGCAAACGAGGCAAAGGTGTGATACCGGATCAGCAATTCACAGACGGCAACCATCGCGGCGACGACATGCCCGTGAGCGAGCTGTTGGAACAGTGCGTTCGCGGGGACGATGATGCCCGCGAGCAGTTCTACGAGCGCTACGCGCCGTATGTCAGGCGCTGCGTGCTGATGGCCCTGAGCAGCCTGCGATGGCAGCCAGTCGACCTCGAAATCGACGATTTCGTTCAAGAAGCCTTTCTGAAGCTGTTTCGTAGCGATGGCCGGCGGCTGGCGATGCTGTCGGAAGCCCGGTGCATCGACGCGTGGCTCCTTGTCTTTACCAAGAATGTGGTGGTCGATCTGTTTCGGCGGATGATGGTGCGGAAAGATGCCACACGCCTGTATGCGCAAGAGCGTCAATACCTATACGCCGATGAGCCCGCCGCTCCTCCGAAGAACACCGGCCTGGACTTAAAGAGCGTAATGAAAGAAATTTCCGAGGAGGAGCGTCTTCTGTTACAGATGGTATATATCGAGGGCTACAAATACAAAGAAATCGCCGCCATAACGCACGAAAGCATCAACACCATTGGTGCGCGGATTCGCCGGGCGAAGGCAAAACTCCGCAAGCACTTGGATTAGACCGAGGGGGGGCAACAGGGGCACGTGATGACGCCAGATAAAGAACAGTTTATTGCGGCTTTCCATGACGACCTGGGCATGGAGAAGCCCTTTCGGTATGCCCACCTATTGGAGCAGGACGGCGGCTGGCGGGCCCTGCATGAGCAGCTCGAGGCTGACGAAGAGCGCCTTCGCATGGCGGTGGCCTCTTTCGACCGAATGCGCCCCGCGGGCCGGCATGTACCTGAGGAAAGCCTGGCGCTGCTTCTTGATGGCGCCCTCCCGGATACTCAACGTGAGAAGGCCCTCAAGCACCTGGCCACTTGCAGGTCATGCCGAGACCAACTGTTTGCCCTGCACCGGGTGCAAACGGCCGCCCGCTCCAATGCGGCCACCTTTGCCTTCATCAACGCCCTGAACGGTCCGGAGCAGGTGAGAGAGACTGGCCGGGATGCAGATGTCTTGCGGACCGCTGCCGGTTGGAGAAGGGGGCGGCCATAGATGGGGGGGCCATAGATATCGCAGGAGCTTGCCTTCATGCAGCGGAATGGATTCACCCTTATCGAACTACTCGCCGTCATCTCCATTATCGGCATCCTTGCCGCGGTGCTGCTGCCGGCGCTCTCCCGTGCACGGGAAGCTGCCCGGCGGGCGAGCTGTCAGAACAATCTCAAGCAGTGGGCCCTCATCCTCAAGATGTATGCGAACGAGGCCCAGGGCGAGCGCCTGCCCCGTGCGCATCAGTACGCCTTGCAGCGTTTCGCCGGGCTGGGGACTGACGGGCCGGCCCTTTACCCCGCCTATTGGACGGATCCTGCGCTCGCCGTTTGCCCAAGCGACCCGCTGCCCGTGTTTCAAACCGCAACGGCATATGCCGAGGCCGTGCGGAAAGCAAGCAGTGCTAGCGATGACGAGGCCGCAAATGCGTCCACATGCGCATTTGGACTCACCTCGACATTGCCCTCTTACCTCTACATACCCTACGCAGTCGGGACTTCGTCGGAGATGGCAGATGCCGTGGTCGCCATCGCCAAAGAGCGGCAGCGCGGCTTCAGCGAGGATGGCGAGCGCTTGCCAGTGGAGATTGAGCCGTCTCCTGCGATACGCGCCCTTGGTTGCGATGGGATTTTGTTCGTCACGCCATTCGAGACACCCGCCAAGCTTGAAGGGCAAAACAGCCCCCCCGTCGGGGAGACAGCCTTAAATGACGATCGCTCCCCTACGCCATCAACGTACTTCGCCCTGCGCGAGGGCATCGAACGCTTTCTCATTACGGCCGTCAATGCACCCGCCGGCGCCGCCTCAGCACAGAGCCGGATTCCCACGATGCTGGACGCATGGACTGGTGGTCCCTCAGCCGGCGCCAGTCTGTCGAACTTCAATCACCTCCCGGGAGGCGCCAACGTGCTTTACCTGGATGGCCACGTCGACTATGTACGATTCGGCGGTTTCCCCGTTGCAAACAGCGCTGAGGGAACCCTAGGCGCG
>CAZLBS010000339.1:0-4736 GCA_964557505.1 uncultured Nitrospiraceae bacterium
CGGCTTGAAGATTTGGCCAGTGCCGATAGCGCGCAGAGCAGCGCCCTCGATTTGCTTATGCGCATTCACCTCGAGCGCGGCGACTTCGCGTCAGCCTTGCAAGCAGTTCAGCGCAAGGCCGGTGAAGACGGAAAGCCCGCCGATATCGACCGCGAAATGGCCGAACGTCTCGAAGCACGGCTGCACGAGTCGCGCGGAATCGTCCGTTCCATTCATGCGCATGACGCCCCGATAACCGCGGTGGCCATAGACCAACGGGGCCGCTTCGCCCTCACGGCAAGCGAGGACAACACGGGCAAATGGTGGGACCTTGAAACCGGTCAATGTCTCCATGTGCTTACGGGCCACAAGAACAGCCTGACGGCGGCCGCCGTCTCCCCAGATGGCTCCCTCGCGCTGACGGCCGCGCGCGACCGTTCCATCTGCTTGTGGGATATGGCCAGCGGCAAGTGCAAGCAGCGATGGCAATTGCACAGCAAGGACGTCACCGGTCTCTTCTTCGCCGAGGGCAATCAAAGCGGCGTGTCATGCGGCGCGGACGGGCTGATTCAGCGCTTCAGTTTCGAAAGTCCTGGTGATGTTGAAACGCTCTCGAGTCAGACCGTTCGTACAGCGGCAATCGACCTGCAAGGGCGCTTCGTGTGTGCGGGCGGCGCCGATGGCGTGTTGCGCATGATAAGGCTGGAGCCGTTCGACATTTGCGCCGAGTATCCCGTCCACCGACAGGCGGTCAGCGCACTCTGCATGGCGGGCAATCAAAACACGATGATTTCGATCTCCGACCAGCGCGACTGGGTCGTCACGCGGACGGAAGATGACCAGCCGCCAAAACCGCTCATGCAATTGCCGCGCTTCACGCCGGGCCTCGCCGTGAACGAGCGGCTGGACCGCGCGGCGACCGCCGGTGAGGGCGGGCGCATCCGGCTGTGGAACATGCCCGAGCGGCGCTGCCTCTTCTCCACCCCCGAGCAAGGCGTGCCCTACACAGCCCTGACCGCTACCCCTTCGCTAAGCCGGGTGTTGACCGGCGACGCGGCAGGCCAACTGTGCTTCTGGCGGCTGATGCCCGACCTCGAAACCGAGCGCATGCCCATGATGCTTTCGCGCGCCATTTCCGTCGAGCAGGCCATCGCTCGCGACAGCGCCTTCCAGCAGCAGTGCTCCGCCATTCGGCAAGCCCTCGACGACGGCCGCGTGCACAACGCCATGGAACTCATCGAATCGGCGCGGGCACAACCCGGCTTTTCGCATCACCCGCAACTCATGCAGTATTGGTGCTCGCTTTATGACTATCTGCCGAAGCGTGTGCTGCGGAGTCACTGGGTGATTGGGCAGACCCGTGCCCATGAAGGCGGCGTTACTTCGGTCGACTGTACGCTCAACAATCGCTTTGCGATTTCGGGCGGGGCCGATTCGCGGATCATCCTCTGGGACACGCGGTCAGGCAAGGAGTATTACGCTTATGCCGCTGGAAGCGCCGTACGCAGTGTAACCGCGTGCCCGGGACGCCCTTTCGTGTTTGTCAGCACCGCCGACCAGGCCATCGCATGCTATCGCTTGGATCGGCGGGAGCAACCCGAACAGCTGCCAGAGACCAACGGCGCCACTGGCGCCATCGCTTGCAGTCCGTGCGGACGATATGTAGCAGGCGGGGAGTGGCACCTTGCCCACTGGGATGCCCTGCCCAACGGCCAACGGCGCAGCGCAATTACCTTGCCATCCGCTGCAAGCTCCGTGGCCTGGACGCCCGACAGCCGCTACATCCTGGCGGGCTGCGTCGACGGGGCGGTGCGGGCCTTCGATCCGGCAAGCGGGCAGTGCGTGGCCGCGCTTACCGGCCACGCGGGCAGCGTCGAATCCCTCGCCGTCACGCCCGATGGCGCACGGCTCATCTCGCTCAGCCTCGACATGCTCGGCCGCGGTTGCCAGATCTTCATCTGGACGCTCAGCGACTGGCAATTTCTGGGGGCCCTCAGCGACGCTGCACGGGGAACGCCTGCCTTGGCAATCGCCCCGGAAGCCCGCTATGCCTTCAGCGGGCAGAGCGATGGCGCCTTCCGCGTGTTCTCCCTCCGAAGCGGAAAGACGCGCTATACCGCGGCCGTCATGCGCAAGGCCCCGCGCACGGCGGTGCTATCGCCAAACGGCGCCGCCCTCTACTGTGGCGATGATGACGGATACTTCGCCGTTATCGGCCTCGACTGGATTCTCGCGCGCGCGCATGAGGAGCGCGATCATGCCCTGTACCGGGGGATCACGCAGGCGCAGCGCACGGCCGCACGGTTCAATCCCGACCAATCCTGGCCGCAAGATCAAGCCGCTATTCTCGCCTACCGGCTGCGCGGCGCCGGCTACCGCGGATAGGCCTGTCCTCATGGCTTTTTGAGCCACACGGGCCGAGGCTGGCATTGTGTCTCCCGGCATTAGGCTATACTGAACGGCGCGCGGGGTCCGCTCCGGCGCGCCCGCATCGCCCGGCCGGTGCAAACAAAACCGCGAAACGATATCCCGAAGGAGGGCTGGAGGATGGTACGCATTCCAACCGCGCGTGATTGCATGTCCGATTATCTCGTCACGCTCAAACCCGATACCTCGATCAACGAAGCACTTGACACCTTGGTCAGCAAGCGCGCATCCGGCGCGCCCGTGGTCGACGAGCATCACAAGTTTGTTGGCGTGCTGACGGAGAAAGACTGTCTTCGCATCCTGTCCCAGCGCGCCATGGGCGAATATTCTGAAGGCCGCGTTGGCGACTTCATGAGCACGGTCAAAGCCGTGGTTGAAGCCGACATGGACATCTTCGCGGTCGCCAGCATTTTTCTCGATACCAACGTGCCCGTCTTGCCCGTCATGCGCGGAGAAGAACTTATCGGCCGCATCAGCCGGCAAGACATGCTGCGTGCAACCCAGAACGTTCTCAACGACGTGACCGAGCGGAAGCGCCGCGAAAACGAAGACTTCCGCGTCAAGTCAGATCCTAGAGGCATTGCCGACCGGCAGAAAGCCATCGCCGAGTCCCGCCCGGAAAGCATTGGCGAACTCATGCGCAACCGCCGCTACGAAGAATAGGGCCTTCATCGCAGCGTATAAACAAGAGCGCCCCCAAGACCAAACCGGCCTTGGGGGCGCGAGCATTGCTGGTGGTGTAAAGACGCGAAAAACGGGAGGCGCTAAGGCGACCTCAAACCCTGTTTTCAATGACCCTGCCGGCTTCGACCAGCGGGCGTGGTCTCGTTCGCTTGCGGAACGTACGCTGGGTTTGGCGTCTTAGCGTCTCCCGTCTCTCTAATTTCAATCTAACATAGCCGGCCCCAAGATGCAAGCATAAAATTGCGATTCCACTCAGACGCCGAGCGCGCCATTGATCACCAATTGCACGTCTGCCGAATCGAGTTTGCCGTTGCCGTCGATATCTGCCCGGTCATGCATGGCGATTTCCAATACGCTGTTGATGACAAGCTGAATGTCTACGGAATCCACCGCTCCCGAAGCATCGACATCTGCAGCTACGATAGGCGCCGCTTCCTCCGCGACTTCAATGGCGCTTTCGCCGCTGATCGTATCCACGGTGTCGACCTCATCCAGGCGGTACTTCACCTCGCCGGAGACAGAGGCCCGCTGCCCCGTCTCCGCATCAGCGGGCGGCGCCAGACGGTACGTGAGCACCGTGTCGCCAAACGCCGCCAGGCCGCCCAGTAGCCAGCTGATTTCACCCGTCGCTTCATTGAAGCCAGCTGCTTCAGGATTGACCATGCTCAGTTGCCATCCAATCGGAATCGACTCTGTCACGATCGCGCCATTCGGTGCGTTCGACTCGTTCACGTCGACGCTCACCGTGATGACCGCAAAAGCATCCGGCGCAATCTCACCAGGCGAGATGCTCCGTTCCGCGCTCACCTGCGCGAATGCTGCTCCACCCCAAACCGCCCCGGCGCCGAGCGCCAGCATCATGCCTCTTGTAGCCATCATCGTGCTGCGCTCCACGTTTCGAACAGCCCATAGGCCGAAGACGCCCATTAAGAGAAACAGACCAGCCAGCCAAAGCGGTTCGAACGGCACCGGCGGCACGCTGACCGCATCTTCCCCTGCCGTGGGCGTCGAAAAGGCGTCGCCCCCATCCAGGTAGTCCAACCGCCCAAACAGCGGATAGACCGTTTGGATGATCCCGCTCGGCGGCGTCAATGTGTAGGTAAACACCCCATCCGCTACTTCGAGGTCGATGCCTAGCGGAGCCAGATCTCCCAGCAGCCAATTGATCTCGCCATTTATTGGGTCGACAATCGCCGCCTCGGGCGAAACATTGGTGATGGCCCACCCTGCCGGCACGTTTTCAACAATGATGACCGCCGCCGGCGCAGCCGCCTCGGGCACGTCCACCGTGAAGTCTACCGCCACCGAAATAGGATTGGACGGTATCGCAACATCGGGATTGACTGTCCGTGTGGCCGAAACCGGCTGTGCAAGCACCGCCGCGCCAGGGGCCATCACCGCCAGCATGAATACGGCCAGCCCCCGCATGCCCATAAGCTTCATGACACCCATCTCCTAATTGCATCCCGGGTCCGGAATGCACAGCTCAGTCCAATTGAAAATGGCCAGCAACAACTCAGCATTGCTCGCCTCCCCAGCTTTCCATACGTCAATCAGCGCAAGCAGTTCAAACGCATCGACGATGCCATCGCCGCTCGTATCGCCTGGGGCATTGCCCGTTAGCCCTGTCGATGGCAGGAGAATGC
>CAZLBS010000340.1:0-2195 GCA_964557505.1 uncultured Nitrospiraceae bacterium
GGGCCGCTTCAACCTCGAGGGCATTCCGGCGGCGCCGCGCGGGGTGCCGCAAATCGAGGTGGCGTTCGATATCGACGCGGACGGCATCTTGCACGTGTCGGCCAAAGACCTCGCGACCAACAAGGAGCAGAAGATTCGTATCGAGTCCTCGAGCGGCCTGAGCGAGGATGAAGTCGAGAACATGGTCAAGGATGCCGCGCGCCACGCCAACGAAGACAAGCAGCGGCGTGAAGCCGTCGAGGTGCGCAACAATGCCGACGCCCTTGTCTACAGCACCGAGAAGACGCTGAACGAACAAGGCGAGTCGATCGATGCGGGCGCCAAGTCGGCTGTCGAAGCGACCGTGGCCGAGGTGAAGAAGGCCCTCGAGGGCGGCGATACGGCGGCCATCAAGGAAGCCACCGAGAAGCTTCAGCAGGCTTCGTACAAGATGTCGGAAGCGCTCTACAGCAAGGCGCAAGCAGGCGCTGCCGAGGCGGGCGCCGCGGGCAACGGCGCGCATGCCCACGGAGAGAATGCGCAGGCCGAAGCCGATGACGACAGCGACACCGTCGACGCGGACTTCACGGTGGTGGACGAAGACGACAAGAAGTAGCAGCGGCCATCCCGGACCGCGGGCTTGCCGCCCCGTCCCTTGCCATATCTTTGAAGCGCGGAGGCGCCCCTAAGCGGGACGCCTCCGCGTTTCGCTTGCATGCGCAAGCCCGGCGCCTCATGCTCAGGCGATGGGACGTACGAAATACAAACGCGCATGCGACGTCGTCCTTGTGGCCGGCCCCGAGTCGAGCGGCACGCGCGTGCTCACCCAGGCGCTTTCGCGGCACGCCAAGATTCGGGGCGCGCCGGATGCCTTGGAGCATGGCGACCGGTTGGATGCGGTCTGGCAATTGCTCGAGCAGGGCCACGCCGCTGCCGCCGAACAGGCCATGCCGAAGCCTCGGGGAAGCATCCTGCTCACCCGCCGGTCCATGCCGCATGGATTTGCGCCAGGCGTCAATGCACGGTACCGCCGCTACCCCAAATTCGACGCCTTCGCCGAGGTGTGCCGCGCCCGCGAATTGCGGTTGGCCGTGCTCATCACCGTGCGGGATCCCATTGCCAACTTGGTTTCGTGGAGCGCCAGCCGCGCATCGGCCCAAGGCAGCATGGAGCGGGCATACGTGCAGTATCATGAAAGCCTTGGCCGTCTGGTTCGTTTCGCGAGCCGGCGGCGCCTGCCCTATCTCGTCTGCCCGCTCGAGGCATTTCTGCTCGACGGCGAGCGCTACTTGAACAATATCTTCGGATGGCTGGGGCTTCCCCCGGAAACGCTTTCAGACCTGAAACGGGACGCGCATGTGAACCGAAAGCATGCGCAGGCCTTTGCCGCGCACCCCTTCACGGCAGCAGATGCCGCACGGGCGATGCCGGCGGGGCGTGGGCGCCGCTCACGCTAGAGCATGCGGCAGGCGCGGGCGCTGGCATACAACGGCAGCAACCCGAACGGGCCGGGCGCGGCGGCATACACGGGATGCTCCTGGGCCCGGTAGCGGCTCTTGTGAAAGCTCAGCCCGCGAAAATGATAAATGGGGCCGCCGTACCGGTATAGCGCGCGAAAGACAAGAAACACTGGCAAGGCGCCGCGGCCCTCTTCGGCGGCATAGGCCTCCATACGGTAGAAGGGGCTGACGCCGAGACTGACCCGTTCGATGCCTTCCGCTCGAAGCTGCTCGATTAGGCACACGTTGATGTAATCGCATGTGCCCTCGGGCGCATCGGGATAATGCCGCAAAATGCTCACCGTATAGCCCGCCGCCTGCCCCGCCTCATAGATGGGGTCGAGTATCACGAAGCCTGCCGGCGCCCCATCGATTTCGCCAACGAAAATCCGCACATCCTCTTCTGGCAGGGTGCAATAGGGACGCGCTAGAAACTCCAATTCATGCTGCCACCAGGACTTTGACGGCAGCCACGCGAGCGATACCGGCTCGAGCGCGCGGCGCATGGCGGGGGTGTCGGCCACTTCGCGGACGCGAACGCCTGCTGCCTGGGCGCGGTTCCGGTAATGCCGGAGGTCGCGCTTGCGCCGGCCCTGCAGATCGAAGGTTGCGGTGTCGACATCGTTTTCGACGCCGACGGGCGTATTGCGAAAACCGCGAGCGGCAAGTTCGCGCGCGGCTCCGCGGCCCACCTGCATGAAGAGCGTTCGGGGCCGG
>CAZLBS010000340.1:2205-4731 GCA_964557505.1 uncultured Nitrospiraceae bacterium
AGGCGATATAGCCCACGCCAGGCGCTCCGAAATATGCCATGCCGGGCTGCATCGTCGCGTAAGCCAGGCTATGCGTGCCATATTGGCGGAGCAGGGGCCAGCAGCAATCCTGGCTCAGTGGGCCGAATGTGGCCGCGGCGCCATGCTCGCCGAGCGGCACTGCGGCACGGGAGGAAGCCAATCGCTATGCGGCGGCCGCCGCTGCAACGGGCACGGCGTAATACAGCACGGCGACGTAGTGGCAGGCGCTTCCACCCATCACGAAACCATGCCATACGGCGTGATTGAACGGCAGCTTGCTCCACGCATAGAACACGACGCCGAAGGTGTAGGCAAGACCGCCCGCGAGCAGCCAATAGATTCCCGGCGTGCCGACCAATTCGATGGTCGGCTGGATCGCGAAGACGCAGATCCACCCCATGGCGACATAAAGCACCACGCTGAACCAATGAAAGCGTTGCGTGTGCAGCAAATTGAAGAGAATGCCGCCAAACGCGATCCCCCAGACGACGGCGAAAAGCGACCATCCCCACACGCCGCGCATGTTGAGCAAGAGAAACGGGGTGTACGTCCCAGCTATCAGCAAGTAGATGGCGATGTGATCCAGTATCCGAAGCCAGTGCTTGACCTTGGGGTGCTGAAAGCTGTGATAAAACGTCGAGGCCATGTAGACGGAAACCAGGGTGGAGCCGTATATGGAAAAACTGACCACCTTCCAAGGGTCGCCCTCTTGGGCGGCAGCGACGATGAGTACGACGAACCCCGCCAGGCTGAGGAGCAGGCCAAGGCCGTGCGTCACCACGTTGGCGATCTCCTCGGCCACGGTGTAATGACCCGTTAACGCTTCATGCTTTACTGACATGGCCGTCCCGTCTCCTTCCACGCCCGCTCGTTCCGATTTCCGGCCCTACCGACTGCCCGCATCCCTTGCTGGTTTCCCGGGATTTCCGGGCCTCGGCTATGCCATCACGCCTTGATCGTAGTATACTTTCGCCTAGCAACGCCATGAAGCCACACGCGGACGACATAAACCACACGCCCGATGAGGCCCCATGGTATTTGGGCCATCTGCCCGGCCCGTGTCCTTATCTGAAGGGCCGCGAGTCCTCGCTCATGTTCGTGGACGGCGCCATGCTGGGCCAAAGCTACCGCGCGCTGCTCGACGAGGGCTACCGCCGCCACGGCAAGCTGCTCTACCGGCCGACATGCCGGGGCTGCAATGAATGCCAGGTGCACCGCGTCCGCGTCGACACGTTCGAACCGACGAAATCGCAGCGGCGCGTCTGGCGCAAAGGGAGCAGCATCTTCGAGGTGGCCGTCGAGCGCCCGCAGTATACGCCCGAGCGTGCGCGCCTCTACCGGCGCTACCTCAGCTATCAGCACGGCCAAACAGAAGCCCCGCTTAGCGCCAGCCGCTACCGCGAGTTTTTCGTCGAAACGTGCCTGGGCGCAGCAACGATCGAGATTCAACTGCGAGCCAACGGGCGCATTGCCGCCCTGGGGTTGGCCGATGTCGCTGGCGACGCGCTTTCTTCGGTGTACTGCTACTTCGACCCCGGCTACGCGGACTACAGTCCCGGCACGTATTCGGCTCTGGCCGAGATTGACCTGGCGCACCGCTGGGGCTTGAGCTGGTATTACCTCGGGTACTACATCGCTGATTGCCCTGCCATGAATTACAAAGTACGCTTCGGCCCGGGCGAATTGCGCCGTTTGGGCAGCGCGTGGCGCCCGGCCAATGAGCCTGGTTGACACGCTGTCCACGCCTCAAATCGCTTGAACGCAAAATGCTTGAACGCGTCCCGCGCACCCGCCATACTCCCGGCGCCCTGCATGCAAGCGAACATGTTGCAGGTATACTGTTGGTAATCCAATGGTGGGGAGCATGATCGGGCACTGGCTGCTGCCCGGTTGCTCTCGAAAACTTGGCAAGGGAATTATCCATGATTGCAATGAACCGTCATGTTTCATCTGACCGGTCTCTGTCCTGCCTCGCCCTGAGCATTTTGGTTGTCATTGTCCTCTCGCCAAACGCAAGTGCCCAGCCCGGCAATTTGACTGTATATGCGGGCAATGGCGGCAGTGCGCCGACGGCGGCTGACCCCGACGCCCTCGCTGTCAGCATCAACCAGCCGGAAGGGCTGGCGCTTGATGACGCAGGCAATCTGTATGTCAGCAACAACAGCAATCAGGTGATTGTGATCACACCGAGTCAGGCCGTTGACGTGGTCGCAGGCGACTCGTTGGCAGGAGGTTTCGACGGGGATGGTCAACCGGCAGTCAATGCCGCGCTGAACCGGCCCCTCGGGTTGGCCATCGACGGCGACGGCGCCTTGCTCATTGCAGACGCCAATAACCACCGCATCCGACGCATCGACGGCAGCGGAACGATTACGACGATTGCCGGCACGGGCAATCCAGGCTTCAGCGGGGATGACGGCCCCGCCACCGGCGCTGAGTTGAATGGGCCTCAAGATGTCAAAGTGGCCCCGGATGGCAGCATTTTCATTGCCGACACCGGCAACG
>CAZLBS010000341.1:0-383 GCA_964557505.1 uncultured Nitrospiraceae bacterium
CGCTTATCTTCGACGAAATCGACGCGGGCGTAGGCGGTGCGGCAGCACACCACGTGGCGGCAAAGCTCCGAGGCCTGGCCGCTAGCCATCAGGTCTTGTGCATTACGCACCTCCCGCAAATCGCCGCGGCGGCGGAGGCGCATTTCCATGTGGCCAAGCGTGTCGAACGCAAGCGCACCATCACCGAAGTCACCAGCGTTGCTGGCCAAGCGCCCGTCGCCGAAGTGGCGCGCCTGCTCGATGGCGGGGCGACCGAGACGAGCGTGGCGCATGCGCGCGAACTCCTGGCCTTGATGCCGCATTGACCACAACCCGAAATAGAACACGGCGCTTTGCTATCATCGGCCCTCGCGTCAGCCCGTAACAGTCAGGATTGCTTGTGT
>CAZLBS010000341.1:393-4702 GCA_964557505.1 uncultured Nitrospiraceae bacterium
CTTGTGTCACTTCGTATCGTTCATCCGGCTCTTATCCTCCACCTATCCGCGGTCCCTGCTCTCGGTCAAGAAACGACCGCAAACACAGCGGTCGCCAGCCCATCCGGCGCGGTCGAAGAAGCGGTCCCCGAGCCGACGCTCGCCGAACAGGCCGAAGCCGCGAAGGTGCAAGCCGAGGCGGAACTCGCCGCCGTGCGGGCACAAATCGCCGAGTCGCAAGAGCAGATTGACGCCGCAGACGCCGAGGCCCCCCCGGCCTTCCTCACGGAGCGCCTCAATTCGCAGCGCGAACTAGAAGCCCTCATACAGCGTCAGCTCACGACGGTCGAACAAGTGCTGACCGTATCCAATGCCCTGGCGGAATTGCGGCAGGCCGCGCAAGACCTGACCGCCACCGGCCTCACCGAAGAACCGCCATTCGACCTCGCCTTTGTGGACGAGTTGCGGGACGCACGCGAGCGTCTCGAGCGGCAATTGCAAACCGCCAACCTCACGGTGGCGACAGCGGAGCGGGGCGTGACCCGCGCCCAATCGCGGCTCGAGGATGCCAGCGCGGCGCTGCGCGCGGCCGAAGCCGCCCTGCGTGAAGCGCAAGACGGGGAGAACCGGATTGCACTCGAGCAAGCTGCCATGCGGGCTCAACTGGGCGAACGCATTGCCAAGCAGCGCCTGGAAACGGCGCAGTGGGTGCAGCGGATGGCGGCGCTCGACGCCACCCTCACCGAACGCCGCCTGGAGGTTGCACGCTTTCGTGTAGACCGCGCCGCCGATGACATCTCCTTCACCGAGGAAGATTTAGCGGCCCGTATCGAATCGATCGCGAAGCGGCGTGAAGAGCTTGAATCGCGCGTGAGCAACCTCCTGCGGACACGCGATGCCAATACGCGTGAGTTCGAACAGGCCATCGGCGCCATGCAAAACGGCGATGGCGAGGCATCGCGCGAGGAGGTTCAGGCGCGCCTTCTCGCCCGTGCCTCGTGGCAACGGACCAGCTCTGACAGCATTCAATATCTCGAAGACCGCTTGGAGATGCTGGTGCGGGCGGAAGAGCTGTGGCAGCGGCGGTTCGATTTGCTGAACGGTCTTGCCGGCGACCAACTCGATGCGTGGGCTCAAGATATGGAGACGCGTGTCGCCGAATGGAATCAACGCATCGAAGTTGTCGAGGCGCGTCTCAATGAAATGCGGGGCGAGCAACTTGACCTCGCGCAACGGCTCGAACGGCCTGAGTCGGCTCCCGTGCGGGACGAACTCGAGTCCATGCAAAACGCCATAGAATCCAATGAAGAGCGCGCACGAGAATATCTCGCCAGCCTCGTCGAGCATGCCCGCCTGGCCGCACGCGTCCAAGAAGAGGTGGAAAATCAACGCGCGGAACGGCCCTGGTATGAACAAGTCGCCTTCGGCGAGTTCAAACTTGCCGATGTGGGCAAACTCTGGAACTACGAAGTCTTCGTCGTAGAGGGCCGGGGCATCTATGTGCGCAACCTCGTGATGCCCGTAATCGTGTTTCTAGCCGTGATGGCGGCGATGCTGTGGGTGCGGCGCATCCTGAGGACGCGGGTCATCAAGTGGCTCATCGTCGGGCGGAACGTCGACAAGAATCACATCGTCGTCGAGGCGGCGCTGGCTATCATTCGCGAGACGCATCTCTGGTTCATCTTCGCCGTCTCGTTTTATGCCGCCGCGCGTTCGCTCAACATTTGGCCTGCCGACGAGCACACCACGACCGAGTCGGCCCTCAATTACATATTGCTCATCGCGACGCTGGCGCAAATCGCGATGTACGTCTCGTCGATATCGGATCGCATCCTCGAGCGCACGCGGCGCCAGAAGGCCGCGGAAGATCCAGCCAGCGTCAGCGCGTTCGGACTCTTTCGCGTGGCCGTACGCGTCGTCGTCTGGTCCATTGTACTCATCACTATTTTGCGTGCGTTCAATGTGCCTTTGACGACCTTCGTCGCATCCTTGGGGATTGGCGGCGTGGCGATCGCCTTTGGCTTGCAAAGCATCCTGGGCGACTTGTTCAACAGCATCGCCCTGCTGCTCGACAAGCCCTTCAACGTAGGCGATTTTGTCATGGTCGACGACAAGCTCGGCGTCGTCGACAGCATCGGCCTCAAGACGACGCGCATCCGTTCGCTGTCCGGAGAAGAATTGATCCTGTCGAATAGCGACCTCATCGGCAGCCGCATTCACAATTTCAAGCGCATGGAAGAACGCCGCGTGCCCTTTATGATTGGGGTGGTCTACGAGACGCCCAGCGAGAAGTTGCAGATGATTCCCAAGATTGCCCAAGAGATCATTGAAGCCCAGCCTTATGCCCGCTTCGACCGGGCGCACTTCTTTCGCTTTGGCGACTTCTCGCTTGACTTCGAGATTGTGTACTACGTTGAAGGGCCAGACTACACCCGGTACATGGACACCCAGCAGGCCATCAATCTTGGCCTCTTCAAGCGCTTTGAGGCAGAAGGCATCAACTTCGCCTACCCCACGCGCGAACTGGTCATCCGCCCGCAAAAGGGCCAAGCCGCCGAAGCGGAAGCATCATAAGCCGGGGTCAATCGACGCTGGGGCAATTCGCCCCTAGGTCCGCTCGGCTGCTTCCCTGAGCCAGGCGACGAAAGCGGCTTCTTGTTCGGCGAGCGGGGCGAGGTCGTGCTGGAGGATGTCGCCAAGGGCGATGCTGTCTTGCTGTTTCAGGGCTTCCACCGCTGCCTTGAGGTGTTGATTCAGCGAGCGGTGGAGTTCTTCCGCGGAGACGTCTCCCACGCGCACTTCGCCCGGGACTACGCACAAGGCATTCAGCGCCTGCATTTGCAAGCGCTTCATTTCTTCCCAGTGCGTGGCGAAGGCATTGAAGGCCTCATATGCTTGCTGGGGCTCTTCAGCATGAAAGAGACGGGCGAGTTCAAGGCAAATGAAGGGCAGTTCCGGGGCGGCGGCTTCCATGGATTCCACAATGCTCAACACCATGGGGCCTGATGGGGCCGTGACAATTTCGAGGGTTTCAACCCCATCCGCAGCGGCCCGCTCCAGGGTGTCCGCCACGCGCTCCGGCGCGACGCTGTCCCCGTCACAGCGCACTTCGCAGACGATGCGTCCTGCGTGCCGCAAGCTCTGGTCCAACTCCTGCAACAGCGCGCCCAAGTCTTTGGTCTCATCGGCAGCCAGCACGGCTTCTTCACCATCCACGATGAGTTTCATGCGAAGCCCCCCCGCCGCTCGCCCCCTGGCACGAAGCGCGTTATCCGGGGATTAGCCCGGAGAGATCGTCCACGCTGGCCGCGGCCGCCGCTTGCGTGTTCTCCTGCCGAATTGCTTCGTAGACCTCATGCCGGTGCACAGCGACATGGCGCGGCGCCACGATTCCTAACTTGACATGGTGCTCTTTCACATCGAGCACCTTCACTTCAACGTCATGCCCGATCATGATGCTTTCGTCTTCTTTACGCGTCAGAACGAGCATGGGAGACCTCCTGCGCGCCGCCACTCCCGCTGCCGCCTTCGCGCGCTCGCGACAGAAAATACTGAACCGGATAGTCGCTCGATTCCAGCACCGTTTGCTTCCCAAGCCGCAACGCGGGATTGATCAAAATGGGGGCCTTCAAATTGGTCCGGATCTGCGTCCGGTCCTCTGGCACCACCACGATCGTGTAGATGTCCAATTGGTCTGCCGCGGTCACGGCCAGTTCGGCAAGTTCGCCCTGGCGCAAGGGCACGGCGTACTCCGCCATGACCGTGCGCGGGTCCATCACGATGAAGGCCAGCGCTCCGTCTTCGGTGCTCTGCAGCCACAGGAGAGCGCTGTTCTCGGGCCCGGGCAACAACACGAACCGCCGGCGCTCGGGAAAGCCTAAGATGGGCTGGGTGAAGGTGATGACCGTGGACTCGTCCACGTCCAGCGTGCCGAAGCGGCTGGTTTCGATACGGAGCGGCATGCGCATCCTTTCCTTGTCTTGCTGCTCCGTCATTATGCACCAGCACAGCCATCTACGCAAGTACCTGCCACCGCATGAGATAAACCGTATGAAACATGGGGCTCCATCACCAACGACCCCACCCCGGGCACAGCGGACTGTCCCGGTATTCCTGGTAATCTCTTGACAACAGGTGCGAAGCCTGCTACGCTTGAGAACGCACAAAGGGGTCAGCTGGCGCGTTTGCGCCTGCTGGGAAGGAGCGCCTGCCGCGATGCAAGTCGCCGCCTTACGCCGTCAAATTGAAGCGCTCGATGCATTGCCCAGCATGCCGGCCGTAGCTGTGGAGCTGGTCCGCGTCTGCGAGGGAACCACCCATGGGGCGGCGG
>CAZLBS010000342.1:0-4695 GCA_964557505.1 uncultured Nitrospiraceae bacterium
CTGTCATCTTCTTCTTTTGCGGCCAGTTGGAGTTCTTCCGTCATGAGGGTCATGAGCTGGCGCACGTCGTCTTGCGTCACGGCGACCGTATCGGCCAGCGCCGCGCTATTGGTCGCGGCTTGAATGGCGACCAATCCCAAAAGGCTGATGACGCTGAGCAGCGCCGTCACGATGACGAGTTCCAGCAAGCTGAAGCCGCGGCGCGGTTGCTTTGTGCGCGTCTGTGTGTTCATCGCCCTGCCTCCGCGCTACTGGTTCGTCAACATGGTCGACATTTGCAGGCGCACCGTTCGGCCCGCGTTGTCGTCCCATGTGTGCACGAGCATGACCTCGAGTGGATTGGCATTAGGATCGGTATACGTGACCCGAATGTTCTCGTTCATCAAGCCTGACCCGCGTTCGATGTCCGAACCGTCAGGCCACTCGTCCACGATATTGGCCGGGAAGTCCTCGGGCTCTTGGTCGCGCAGCGCGCGCATTTCCGCGAACACGGCCTTCAAGTTTTGTGCCGCAAGCGTGCGCTGATTCTGCGTCTGAATGGACGTGTAATACGTGACGAGCGATTGCGCCGTTACGCCCAGCACCACCGCGAAGATCGCCATGGCGAGGGTCAACTCGAGCAGCGTAAAGCCGGCGGCGGCTTGCTTGCGCGCACGCGCCGCGATGTCCGCATGTTGATTGGCCATTGTCGTCATACTCCCGGTCCGTGCCTGCTGCCTGGCAGCCAAGCACGACGCGCCTCGTGGGGCATTGGCGGCGGCACGCTGGCGCCCGGATAAGGGCATGACCACAGCCGCGCCGCTCCCCGCCATCGTTAAAGATGCATCCCCCGCGGGCTCGCAACGCACGGTCCCGCGGGGGCTTACGCCCCCAGGCTGCATTCTGCTCACGGCTGCACGCCGCCCCAGCAGGCGGCTTACTCAGAATATGCCACACCTTGAATGATTTTGCCAACAGATTAAGCCAACCCTATCAGGCTAGGATGGTTGCGCAGGGCGGCCGGCGCGCTCTTGCATGTATCGGGATATGGCGCGCTGCGCTTAAGTTTCGAGGCGTTGGCGCCAGGCGCCGCCTGCCGCATGCGAGCGAATGACCAGCGGCTCGAGCCCCGTTGCTTCCCGGTAGGCCGCCATCACATCGGCTGCAAATGCATCCGCTTGGGCCTCTTGCACGAGATGCAGGGTGCATCCGCCGAACCCAGCACCGGTCATGCGGCTTCCATACGAGGCCGGATGCTGCTCGCCAATCGCGCACTGCGTGTCGAGTTCTGGGCAGGAAACCTCGTAATCGTCGCGCAGGCTTTCGTGCGAGGCCTTCATGAGCCGCCCGAGCAGTGCCGGGTCGCCGGAAGCGAGCGCGCCGGCGGCTTCCAGCGTGCGCGCGTTTTCCGAAACGACATGCCGCGCGCGCCGGTACAAAGCCTCTGGCAGCGCGGCACGTGCCGAAGCCACCTCATGCGGGTCGAATGGCCGCAGGCTGTCTCCGGGCCGTTTGAGCCGTTCGCCAAGCAAGCGGGCGGCTTGCATGCATTCCGATACCCGTTCGTTGTACTTGGACGCCGTCAGGCCCCGGGCGACCCCCGTGCTCAAGATGACGAACACGGCCCCGGGCATCCGTGCCGGGATAAGGCGGGCGTCGAGGCTCCTGCAGTCCAGCAACAAGGCATGCCCTGGCTCGGCCATCCGGGCGATGAACTGGTCCATGATGCCGCTGCTCAGGCCCATAAAATCGTTTTCTACGCGTTGTCCGAGCTTGGCCGCATCGCGGCCTTCCAGCACGAAACCGCCGAGCGCCTCGAAGGCAGCGAGGGCCGCCATCTCCAAGCTTGCCGAGCTGCTCAAACCGCAACCAATGGGGACATCCCCCAAGACGAGCATCTCCGCTCCCTCGAGCGGCTTGCCAAGCGCGGCCACCTCTTTGGCCACGCCGGCGATGTAGTCAGCCCAGGGCTGTTGCGCATTGCGGTGGAAGCGTCCCAGTTCGATGCGGTGGAAGCGGTCGAGATTGCCCGCATAGAGATGAAGCTCGCCGCCGCCGTTCGGGCGGGCCAACACGGCGGTTCCGCGCTCGATGGCCATGGGTAGCACGAAGCCGCCGTTGTAGTCGGTGTGTTCGCCGATGATGTTGACGCGTCCGGGCGCGCCCGCGGCCACGGTGGGCGAGGCGCCAAAGTGCCGCGTGAATTGGGCAATCGCCGCGCCGAGTTCGATGCTCATGCGCCCGGGGCTTTGGCCGTGCTGGCCGCCCCCGCGGCGTAGCCATGCGGATGCGCCTGATGCCAGCGCCACGCGTCGCTCACGATAGTGTCGATATCCCCCTTGACCGGCCGCCAGCCGAGGACCTGCGTGGCCTTTTCGGACGATGCAACGAGTACAGGCGGGTCGCCCTCGCGGCGGGGGCCATGTTCGACCGGCACGTCGCGGCCCGTTACCCGCCGGACCGACTCGACCACCTCATGCACGCTCGTGCCCCGCGCACTGCCCAGGTTGAAGACGTCCGGCCCGCCCCCCTGCCGGAGATGGCGCATCGCGGCGAGATGCGCCGCCGCGAGATCTTCGACATGGATATAGTCCCGCACGCACGTGCCGTCCGGCGTCGGATAGTCTTGGCCGAAGATGGAGACATGCCCGCGTTGACCATCCGCCGCGCGCAGCACATTCGGGATGAGATGGGTCTCGGGCTCATGGTGTTCGCCGTAGACCGCTGATGCGCCCGCTGCGTTGAAGTACCGCAGCGATACATATTTGAGCCCGTAGGCGTGGGCA
Organism: uncultured Nitrospiraceae bacterium; assembly: GCA_964557505.1. Lineage (GTDB taxonomy): Bacteria > Hydrogenedentota > Hydrogenedentia > Hydrogenedentales > CAZLBS01 > CAZLBS01. The sequence goes on from CAZLBS010000342.1 coordinate 2,766, forward strand.
TGCCACTCCAGCATTTCCTCAATCATGCGCTTCGAGCGGCCATAGGGATTCACCGGAGCCGTGGGGAAGTCTTCGGTAATGGGGGTCTTGGCGGGCATGCCATAGACGGCCGCGGTCGAACTCAAGATCAGATTGCGCACGCCCGCGTCCAGCATGGCTCCAAGCAGGGCATGCGCGCCCACGACGTTGTTGCCGAAGTACTTGTGCGGGTCCTGCATGGACTCGCCGACGAGACTCGCCGCGGCAAAGTGCAACACGCAATCGATGTCGTGCGCGGCGAAGAGTTGCTGCAAGGAGTCTGGGTCAAGGAGGCTGGCTTCAAAGAACGTTGCCTGCGGGTGCAGCGCGCCCCTGTGACCGGTCGCCAGGTTGTCGATGACGGTCACTTCTTCGCCCGCGGCGGCCAACTGCTCCACCGTGACACTGCCGATGTAGCCTGCTCCGCCCGTGACTAGCACGCCCATATCCTGGCTCCCTCAGGTTGCCCGCGAATCCACAATGGCCTTTTCGGATTCCGCGTCAAAGTAGTGTGCCTTGTCCATGTCGACATCGAGCACGTAGGGCTTGTTGACCTCGGGTTCAGCGCCTTCCGTCAGCCGCGCTGTGATGGATTGCCCCCCGGCATTCAAGTAGAGGTACATTTCCGCACCCATCGGTTCGACCACTTCGACCAGCGCCGTCATGCTGCTGCCTTCTTTCGGCTCCTGGGAAGGACTGCGCGAGAAGGCCTCCGCCCGCAGACCGCAGGTCACCCGTTTGCCCGCGTATGGCTCGAGGGCGGCCCGGTGCGCTTCCGCGGCTTCAAGGTCAAACGCGCCGCCTCCGGCCTGGAACCGAAGCGCGCCGTTGCCGGCAGCCACCTCGCCCTCGATCATGTTCATGGGCGGGCTGCCGATGAACCCCGCGACGAACTTGTTGACGGGCCGGTGGTAAAGTTCCATCGGGGCGGCCACCTGCTGAATCTCGCCGTCGAGCATGACGCAAATGCGGTCGCCCATCGTCATGGCTTCAACTTGGTCATGCGTCACGTAAATCATCGTGGCGTCAAGCTGCGTGTGCAGCTTCGAGATTTCCGCGCGCATCTGCACCCGCAGCTTGGCATCGAGATTGGACAGCGGCTCGTCAAAGAGAAAGACTTTGGGCTGGCGCACGATGGCCCGGCCCACGGCGACGCGCTGGCGCTGCCCGCCCGACAAAGCCTTTGGCTTGCGGTCGAGCAATTCCGTGATGTCGAGGATCTCGGCCGCCCGGTGCACCCGTTCCTTGATTTCCGCCTTTGGATACTTCCGCAGCATCAAGCCGAAGGCCATGTTCTTATACACGGTCATGTGCGGATACAGCGCATAGTTTTGGAAAACCATGGCAATGTCGCGGTCTTTTGGCGGCACGTCGTTGACCAGGCGGTCGCCGATGTAAATCTCGCCCGAGGTGATCTCCTCGAGCCCGGCGATCATGCGCAAGGTCGTCGATTTGCCGCAGCCAGACGGGCCCACCAACACCATGAATTCGCGGTCTTGAATCTCGAGGCGTGCTTCCTTCACGGCTGTGATATTGCCGGGATAGACCTTGGAAACGCTGCGCAGCGCGACTTCTGCCATACGTGGTACTGCTCCTTGGCGCACATCGGCGGGCTTGCGGGATGATAGGCACGCGCCCTAGCGGATGCAACCGTTCAATCGTCTGTGCGTCATGCATCCATGCTGCCGGTTTCCCGGGCAATGGCCTTGCGGACGGGCGCCAGCAACCCATGAACGCCGAGCGCTTCACGCAAAATGCTTCGCAAGAAAACGGTCACGATTTGCCTTCCAAGCGCTTCGCCTCTGGCCTCTCGAAACTCGAGCGTGAAGGGGTCGATTCGCACGGGCATCGCCATGCTGGGCGCCAGCGTGGAGGAAATGCTCACACGCAACCCCGTCGCCCTAAGGGTCCC